>CALHIO010000160.1 GCA_938030915.1 uncultured Gemmatimonadota bacterium | reverse complement strand
AAGGCGCTGAGGATGTACGCGGTACGGATGAAGTCCCTGGATCTGACGGACTTGATCACGGCGGCGTACGCGCCACCGATCACCCTTATCGCGCCCGCGTACAATGAGGAAGCGACGTGCGTGGACTCGGTCCGGTCGCTCCTCACCCTCGAGTACCCGGACTTCGACATTGTCGTCGTCAACGATGGATCGACGGACGCAACGCTCGAGCGTCTGGTCGACGAGTTCAATCTCAAGCCGGCCCGTCGATTCCCGACGGCCGAGCTCGAGTCGGCTGAGATCCGTGAGGTCCTCCGTTCCCGTCGCCATCCGAATCTGTGGGTGATCGACAAGGAGAACGGAGGAAAGGCCGACGCGTTGAACGCGGGTCTCAAATACTGCCAGACCCCACTGTTCTGTGCGATGGACGCCGATTCGGTGCTTGAGCCTCAGGCTCTGATCCGCATCGTGCGTCCCTTTCTCGAGGATGGAACCACCATCGCCGCGGGCGGCGTGCTACGGATTGCGAATGGGTGCGTGATCGACAAGGGAAGAGTCGTCGATGTTCGCCTCCCCAAGACCCTCCTCGCCCGGCTCCAGGTGCTCGAGTATCTCCGAGCCTTCCTGTCCGGCCGAATGGGCTGGGCCGCGATTGATGCCACGCTCGTCATCTCGGGTGCGTTCGGGATCTTCAGACGCAACATCGTCGTGGACGCTGGTGGTTATGCGACGGACACCGTAGGGGAAGACATGGAGCTGGTGGTGCGCATGCACCGCTACTGCCGGGAGAACGAGATCCCGTACCACATCCACTTCGTGCCCGATCCGGTCGCGTGGACCGAGTGCCCCGAGTCTCTTGGCGTGCTCTCGCGCCAGCGGGACCGTTGGCAGCGGGGACTCGTTCAGTCGCTCACACGGCACCGGGTCATGCTGTTCAATCCGAAGTATGGACGTGCAGGCATGATCGCGTACCCGTATTTCTTCTTCCTCGAGATGCTCGGGCCGGTGATCGAGCTCCTCGGGTACGTCTCCTTTACAGCGGCGATTCTGGCAGGGCGGGTCGAGTGGCCGTTCGTCACAGCCTTCCTCACGGTCGCCATCGTCTTCGGAGCGGTGTTGTCCGTCGCTGCGGTCGTTCTCGAGGAGCTTTCCTTCCGTCGCTACCCGAAGGTCACCGACCTACTGCAACTCTTCGTGCTGGCCATTGTCGAAAACCTCGGGTACAGGCAGCTGAGCGCCTGGTGGCGTTTGAAGGGGACCATTTCCGTGCTTCGTGGAGTGGAGGGTTGGGGTCACATGCAGAGACGGGGCTTCACCGTGTCGGAGCGCGAAGCAGCCTGAGCGAGCTTCTTCGGTCTTTGATGTCCGACGTACCGTCGGCCGCGGCTGCCGTTGGGTTGGCCCTGTCTACAGGCCCCCTCGCTGCCGCCTGGGTCGGTCGGCTGCGCACCGGGGGTATGAGGGTCGCGTACACGCGGAAGATCTTTCATGCCGTGATCTTCACAGTGGCTGCCGGCGTGCACGCGTTCGCAGGACTGCTGGCCACCATGGCCTTCGGGACCGTGATCGCTGCGATGGTCCTGCTTGCGGTCTGGCGGGGTGACGGCTTTGCCTTCTACGAAGCGATGGCGCGCGACCGGGATCGCCCCCGGCGCAGTCTGTTCATCGTCGTCCCCATGATCACTACGGCCGTCGGAGGGCTGGCCTCCTCCCTGATCGCAGGTCCGTTCGCGACGGTCGGATACCTGGCGGCCGGGTGGGGAGATGCCGTAGGCGAGCCTGCGGGCGCCCGGTGGGGCAAGCGGGAGTACCGAGTGCCCTCCCTGGCGGGGGTACCGGCCACTCGAACGGTCGAGGGATCGATCGCCGTATTCATCGTGGCGACGCTCGGATCGGGTGTGGCACTGGCGTCGCTCCAGCTCGGCTGGCAGGCCGTGTGGGGTGCTCTGGCATGCGGTGCGGCGGCCGCGCTGGTCGAGGCAGCGAGCAATCACGGGCTCGACAATCTCACGGTTCAGCTCGTGCCCTCGATCCTGGCAGCGTGGCTCTTCGGCTGAGGCGAGCGCTCGCCTGCACGGGCTGCCGTGCGGGTTGGGGACAGAGCGCCGTCTTCGAGTTAACATCCTTGGTCGCTGGAGCTCATTCGATCGCGCGCTGATGCGGTTCACCTACCAGACAGAAATCCCGGGCCTCGAACCGAAAGAGGTGTTCGACTGGCATGAGCGGTCCGGTGCCCTGGAGCGCCTGACCCCGCCGTGGGGTGACGCCGATGTCGTCGCCCGTTCCGGGGGGATCAAGGATGGAGGGACAATCAGTCTGCGGATCCGCCGCGGCCCGTCCGCCTTTCGTTGGGATCTCGTGCATCGGGACTACATCCACGGCCGGCAGTTTCGGGACGAGCAGGTTTCAGGACCGATGAAGCACTGGTCCCACACACATACGTTCGAGCCCTCGGATTCGGGTGGGACGATCGCCCGGGACGAGATCGACATGGAGCCTCCCCTCGGCTTCGCCGGAAAGGCCATCGGGCCCGGCTTCGTGAGGCGTGAGCTCGACCGCCTCTTCGCGTTTCGGTATCAGCGCCTGTTCACCGATCTCGCCCGCCATCGGACGTTCGCGGACAAGCCACGGCTCACCGTGGCGATCACCGGAGCCTCAGGACTCGTCGGATCGAACCTGCGTCACTTCCTCACCACCGGCGGTCACGAGGTCGTGTCCCTGGTGCGTGACTCGCGCAAAATGGGGCAGGGCGACGTCTTCTGGAATCCGGCGACGGGGGTCCTCGACGAAAAGGCGCTACAGCGCGTCGATGCCGTCGTGCACCTTGGGGGAACGTCGATCGCCTCGGGTCGCTGGACGGACTCGAGAAAGCGGTCGATCAAGCAGAGTCGTATCCGTGGCACGGAATTGATCGCGCGCACCCTGGCGACCATGAAGCATGGCCCTCGAGTCCTCATTTCCGCGTCAGCGGTTGGGTACTACGGGGATCGAGGGTCCGAAGCGTTAAACGAATCGGCTCCGGCCGGACGCGGCTTCCTCGCTGAGGTCTGTCGCGGCTGGGAGGGCGCCACCAAACCCGCCGAACGGGCCGGGATTCGAGTGGTCAACCTTCGTATGGGTGTGGTGCTCTCACCGAGTGGAGGTGCGCTCGGGCAGATGTTGCTTCCCTTCAAGATGGGTGCTGGTGGCAGGCTCGGATCCGGAAAGCAATACATGAGCTGGATCGATCTCGACGATCTCATCGGGCTGATCTATCACACGCTGTATGACGAGTCTCTTCGCGGCCCGGTCAATGCGACCGCCCCGACGCCTGTGCCCAACGCCGCGTTCACGTCCGCGCTCGGGCGTGCCCTGGGGCGCCCGACGGTGGTTCCCGTCCCGGCGTTCGCCGTGAAGGCAGCATTCGGGGAACTTGGAACCGAAGCGCTGCTGTGGGGGCAGCGGGTGATTCCCGAGAAAGTACTCGGAACGGACTTCGAGTTCTTCTACGAGGGGGTCGAAGACTCGCTACGTTTCCAGTTGGGACGCGTCGACTAGGGCTCAGTCGCTCCCCAGTGTCGCGGGCCCTCCGAGGGAGGGGACGATCTCGGACTCGAGTGCGGGATCAAGCGCGACTGTTCCTCGCGTGCTCCACGACCACTGATCCGGCAGTCCCCGATCCGCAGCGATGCACCCATAGGTCGTCTCGGCGCTCAGCAGCACGCCCGGTACCCCTGCGCCCGGGTGCGTGCCGGCCCCCACGAGATACAGGTCGTTCACATCCTCACTGCGGTTCTGCGGTCGGAACCACGCGGTCTGGAAAAGCTTCGGCTCGATGGCGAAGGCGTTGCCCCACGTTGCGTTGAGCTCCGTTTCGAAGTCCTGCGGGGTGAAGACGTGCAGCACTTCCATCTCCTCGCGCAGGTTGTCGAGCCCCCACTCTTCGAGGAAGTCGATGACCTTGTCGGCGAAGCCGGGGCCGATCTCGTTCCAGTCGAGACCGGATCGCTGGTTCGCAACCGGGACGAGTACGTACATGCTCTCACCGCCCTCCGGCGCCATACTCGGATCCGTGCGCGTCGGGGCGTGCAGGTACATCGAGAAGTCGTCCGGAAGCGTCTTCGCGTCGAAGATGTCGGAAAGCAGACCCTTGTACCGCTCGGTCAGGATCAACGTGTGGTGCTCGAGCTGCGGGTACTGGCGGCGCGTTCCGATGTAGAGGAGGAAGCAGCTCATCGCCCAGTCCTGGCGGTCGAGGCGGCGGTCGTTCCAGTGGCGTCGATCCGCGGACGGGACGAGGTGTCGGTAGGTGTGTCCAGGGTCGGCGTTGCTGACAACG
>CALHIO010000159.1 GCA_938030915.1 uncultured Gemmatimonadota bacterium | reverse complement strand
GACGACCGCCATGAGAAGCGCGACCAACCAACCCGCAACCCGCAGCACGCTGACCGGGATCATCAAGGGACCCCGGATCTCGCGAATGTCACCGGTCTCGTCCTGACCTACGCTGACGACCTCGACCCCGAATCCGTCCGTACGCAGGGTCTCACGCCGACCGTCCGCACCGATGAGGTCGACGTCGAACGACGGGATCTCCACTTCACCGAGTTCGAACGCCGTCAGTAGAAACGTCGCCGAGGAGACGCGGGCATCTCCTTCGGACTGTATCGGGAGGGCCTGTGCCCCGAGGACTTCGAACGGGCTCAAGTTCAGTGAGTCCGGCCACGCAACCGATGCCCCTGCGGGGTGTGTGACGCGCACGGTCAGGGTGATCCGGTCACCCACCGTCACCAGCGTCGTATCGACATCCGAACGGATGTCGACCTGACCACTCACCGACACCGGTCCGCCCGCGATCACCGCCGCCGTGAACGCGACGCGCAGAAGGGCGACCGGGGCGACGGGCCGAACGAGGCCGCGGACCACAGGCCTCACTGTCGGCGCGCCCGGTCCTGGAAGAAGCGCATCAACGGTCGCACGTATGGCTCGCCCGTCTCGATGTCGATGACGTCGACCTTGCTCTTTCGCAAGGCACGATCGAGATCGTTCCGATCGTTCGTGACCCGCGTCGCGAAGGCCATCCGAAAGTGCGGGTCCGACGTATTCACGACCACGCGCTCCCCGGTCTCCGGATCCTCGAGTTCGAGATACCCCAGGGGCGGGAGTTCGCGTTCTCGGGCGTCGCCGAGGCGCACCGCAATCAGGTCGTGCCTGCGGCCCGCGACGGCGAGCGCTTTCTCGAACCCCTCATCCCGAAAATCGGAGACGAGGAAGGTCACGGCCTTCTTTCGTTGAACGTGGGTCAGGTACTCCAGAGCACCGGTGATGTCGGTGCCCCGCCCCTCCGGACGGTGGTACAGCAATTCGCGGAGCACGCGCAGCACGTGCCGGCGCCCCTTCCGAGGCGGTACGAACTTCTCGATTCGATCCGAGAAGATGATCAGGCCGACCTTGTCGCTGTTCTTGATCGCGCTGAAGGCGAGCAAGGCACAGATCTCCACGGCGACCTCGCCCTTCAGCCGCTCGCGCGTCCCGAACTCTCCCGATGCACTGACGTCGACGACGAGCATCACGGTGAGTTCCCGCTCCTCCTCGAAGATCTTTACGAAGGGCGAGCCATTTCGCGCCGTGACATTCCAGTCGATGGAGCGGATATCGTCTCCGTACTGGTACTCGCGCACCTCGGCGAAATTCATGCCCCGGCCCTTGAACACCGAGTGGTACTCACCCGAGAAGACCTCGTTGACGAGGCCTCGAGTGGAGATCTCGATACGCCGGACCTGCTTCAGGATCTCGCGGGGGATCATCGGCGCCGAACCGTCAGGGGACCTCGACGCTGTCGAGAATCCGCCGGACCACGTCTTCCGGCGTCACCTCTTCGGCTTCGGCCTCGTAGGTGACGAGCACGCGATGACGAAGCACGTCCATTCCCATCGCGCGGACATCGTCGGGCGTGACGAAGCCGCGACGATTCAGGAACGCGTGAGCGCGAGCGGTTTTCGCCAGACAGATGGTCGCCCGCGGAGAGCCACCAAACGCGATCAGATCCTTCAGGTCCTCGAGCCCATACGCGGCCGGATCACGCGTCGCCAGGACCAGATCCACGATGTACCGCTCAACCTGCGGATCCATGTAGATCATCTCGGCTGCTCGCCGAGCCCGGATGATTTCCTCCGGTGAGACGACAGACTGGACCTTTGCCGCCGCACCCGACGACATCCGACGCATGATCTCCAGTTCCTCGTCACCGGACGGATACTCGATGGAGAGCTTGAGCATGAAGCGATCGACCTGTGCCTCGGGTAGCGGATACGTACCCTCCTGCTCGATCGGGTTCTGCGTGGCCAGTACCAGGAAGGGGTCGTCGAGGGGATAGCTCTCCTCCCCGATCGTGACGGTGTGCTCCTGCATGGCCTCGAGGAGGGCGGACTGCACCTTGGCCGGAGACCGGTTGATCTCGTCGGCCAAGATGATGTTCGCGAAGATCGGCCCCTTCTTCGTCTTGAACTCCTGATCCTTTGGATCGTAGATCAGCGTTCCGATGAGATCCGCGGGCAGAAGGTCCGGCGTGAACTGGAGCCGTCGAAACCGGGTGTCGATCGCCTCCGCGAGCGTCTTCACGGTCAACGTCTTCGCGAGACCCGGGACCCCCTCCATCAATACGTGGCCATCGGCCAGCAGGCCAATGAGGAGCCGCTCGACCATTCGTTCCTGGCCGACGATGACACGACCGACCTCATTCCGAAGTCGGTCTACGAATTCGCTCTCCTGCTGGATCTTCTGCTGAATCACCTCGATGTCGAGGGTCTTCGTCTCGGTCATGTCGTCACACTCGATCCGACGGAATTACACGTGTAGTGGGCCGCGATATGGTAATGGATGCGTCACAGCGCGGAAGGGTTGGCTCGCCGAACGAGCGCCGTCAAAGAAGGGCTGAAAGTGTCCCTTTCAGGTGACACTTATCGCAGAAGATAAGTCCGCAAACCGTTGCTGTGCAAAAGGATATGGCCAATCCCCAATTCT
>CALHIO010000158.1 GCA_938030915.1 uncultured Gemmatimonadota bacterium | reverse complement strand
GGATCAACGTCTTGCCGCTCACGTCGATGACCGCAGCGCCGTCCGGGATGCGCACCTCGGACCGCGGGCCGATCTGACGGATCCTGCCCGCTTCGACGAGGATGGTCATGTCGAAGCGGGTCTCGTCGCCCACGCCGTCGACGACGTCGCCTCCCACGAGTGCGGTGACCTCGGCTGGGGCGGCCCGGAGCGCATCCGTATACGTGTCGAGGGTCCGCATCTGCTCCTCGACGTGCCCCGCGATGAAGTACGGGAGCGCCTCTTCATACCCGCTCCGGATCGCCTCCCGGAACTGCGTGTTGGCGTAGACCAGCGCGACCAGGTCGTCGGCCTGGTTCAGCCAGACGGTACGGAGGCCCCAGTTGATGCCTTCCACCACATAGCGCTCGAGCGCAACGTCGGCCCCCGCGATCCGAACGACGTCGGTGCCACGATGCGTCATCACGACCTCGCCCCGCGGGAGCGTCGCTGACACATCGAGCCCTCGGGACAGGTGACGGTGATACAGCATCGCTTCGACCGCGGCCGGGACGTTGCCGTGCACGGGGAAGAAGTCGGCCGACGCCGCGACCGAGACCTCGTCCATCTCTTTCTCGCGAACGGCCACGCCCCCGGCCGTTGCAACGACCTCCAGAATGTTGGTGGTGTCGCTGTCCGAGATGCGCCGGCTGCGATACAGCGCCGGCGAGAGATCCATCCCGAGCCGAAGCTCCGTCTCGACCCCGGTGATCCTGCCCCGCTCGTTCTCGCCCTGAAGCGAGCGCACCACGATGGCGTCGCCGTCCGAGCGGATGCTGAACGTCTCCTCGCCGATCAGGGATTGGCGGCGATACATGAGGAACGCGCCTTCCTCGTCGACGTCACTCCAATCGCGACCGCCGGGCGCGCACCCGGAGAGGGCGAGCAACAGGGTCAGGCAGACACGGCGGCGCCCGGATCGCTTCGACATGTGGCTCATGGAGGGATCGTAGGGTGCCACGTCGATGAGGCAACCTGGCATCGGTCTGCCGCCATCGCCTCCTGCTGGGTGAAGGCTCGGTCCACTGATCGACAGGGCGCGGGCGGCCGACGCGCCCGAGAGGTCGAACCACCCCGGGATCGGAGACTGGCTCCGTCTGCCTCGCATCCCGATACTGCTTCACCGAACGCCTACCTCCACCTCGAGGCTCGTCCCATGCCGGATCGGTTTCACGGACTCCCCCTCTGCTTTGCGGCCCTCGCTGCGGTCGTGGTGCCCGCTGTTCTCAGCGCTCAGAGCGACGGGGACCACACGTATACGAGCGAAGCCATAGAGATCGGATCGCGACTGTATGTGGCCGAGTGTGCCATCTGCCATGGCCCGAACGGCGACGAAGTCGACGGCATCAACCTCCGGACGGGAGCGTTCCGCAACGTGCAGTCCGATGACGATATCCGGACCATCGTCACCCAGGGCGTGGGCGGCCGACGGATGCCCGCGTTCGATCTGCGGCAGGACGAGCTCGACGGGATCGTCGCGTACATCCGAGCCGGATTCGATCCGTCCGGTGTCGCGATTCGGGTCGGAGATCCCCAGCGAGGTGAGGACATGTTCTACGGCGCCGGAGACTGTGCGTCGTGCCACCGCGTGCAGGGCGAAGGGCCTCGTACCGCACCGGACCTGAGCGAGATTGGCGCGATTCGCACTCCGGCCGCGCTGCAGCGTGCGCTGCTCGAGCCCGCCGCGGCACTTCTTCCCATCAATCGGCCCGTCCGACTCCTGACGCGTTCCGGTGAAGAGGTCCGGGGCCGCCGTTTGAACGAGGACACCTACACCGTGCAGATGATCGACGCCGACGGCCGGCTCCGCTCGTTCCTCAAGTCCGACCTGACCGAGTTCGACGTGAGCTCCGAGCCGACGAAGCAGCCGACTACGCTGTCCACGGACGAGGTCGCCGACCTGGTGGGATACCTCCTGAGCCTGACGGGGAACCGATGAGCATGACACACTTCACGCGAAGCCTCGCGCTCGCGGCGCTTCTCGTCCCGTCCGGCGCCGCCGCGCAGATCACGTACGAGCGCATTCTCGATGCCGCGGCCGACCCCGGAAACTGGCTGACGTACAACGGGACCTACTCGAGCCAGCGGTACAGCGGGCTCGATCAGATCACGCCCGAGAACGTCGACGACCTCGAGTTGAAGTGGATGCTGCCCAACCAGGTCTTCGGTGCATGGCAGTCGAATCCGATCGTCGACGACGGGATCATGTACGTCACGCAGCGGCCGAACGACGTCATGGCGGTCGACGCCGCCACGGGGCGCGTGTTCTGGCTGTACCGGCATACACCGGCCGAACAGGCACGTGTGTGCTGCGGCGCGAACAATCGGGGCGTCGCCGTGCTCGATGACCGCGTCTTCATGGGTACGCTCGACGCGCGACTGATCGCGCTGGACGCCATCAACGGCCAGGAACTCTGGAACATCGAGGTCGCCGATGTGGACCTGGCGTACTCCATCACGATGGCGCCGCTGATCGTGAAGGACAAAGTCCTGGTCGGGGTAGGTGGCGGAGAGTTCGGCATTCGGGGCTTCGTTGCCGCGTATGACGTCGAGACGGGTGAAGAGGCGTGGCGCTTCTACACGATCCCCGGCCCCGGAGAGCCCGGGCACGAAACGTGGGAAGGCGACGACTGGGAGCATGGCGGCGCCCCGATCTGGATCACGGGGTCGTTCGATCCGGACCTCGACCTGGTCTACTGGGGTGTCGGGAATCCGGGCCCGGACTGGAACCCGACTCAGCGGCCCGGCGACAACCTCTACTCCGATGCCGTGGTCGCGCTCGATGCCGACACCGGGGAGCTGGCCTGGTACTTCCAGTTCACGCCGAACGACGGCTACGACTACGACGCGGTTCAGGTCCCGGTGCTCGTCGACATGGAGTGGGAGGGGCAGCCCCGCGCATTGATGCTCTGGGCCAACCGGAACGGCTTCTTCTACGTGCTCGACCGGGCCACGGGGGAGTTTCTCTCGGGCACCCCCTTCGTGAAGGTGAACTGGGCGAGTGGCCTCGACGAAAATGGTCGCCCGATCCAGACCCCCCAGCCCGAAGGGGAACCCACGTGGCCGGGCAACCAGGGCGGGACGACCTGGTACCCACCGTCGTACAGCCCTCGCACCGGG
>CALHIO010000157.1 GCA_938030915.1 uncultured Gemmatimonadota bacterium | reverse complement strand
GTTCCGGTTCGGTACGTCCGGGTGCGGGCGAGCGGTCATGCCGCATTGCCCTCGTGGCATCCAGGGTCGGGGATCAGCGGATGGATCTTCATCGACGAGGTCGTGGTTGGGTCCTGACCAGAACGCGCGTGCTTTACCCGTCCGCGGTCGCGCTTCATCATGTGGCCCGAGGCTCCCCGACTCTCTTACACGTATGACAGGCGAACCATGGTCAGTGCCGTCGTTCTCATCGAAGCCGAAGCAGACAAGATCCAGGACCTCGCGCAGCAGCTCGTCGAGATCGACGGGGTGCCGGAGGTCTTTTCCGTCGCGGGTCGCTACGATCTCGTCGCGATCCTGCGGGTTCGCGAGAACCAGGACGTCGCGGACATCGTGAGCGGAAGGATCCGCCACCTCGACGGCATCGCCCGCACCGAGACGTTGATCGCCTTCCGCGTCTATTCGCGGGAGGAGATCGAAGGGATCTTTGCTCCGTGATCCCGCGGAAGGCAGCGGATCTGCCGGTCTGGTACAACGCGGTCGACATCCTCGAGCGCAACCTCGAGCACCGGGCTGACGCGCAGGCGCTGATCACCGCGGAGCGGAAGCTGACCTTCGGCCAGGTATCCGCCGAAGTGAATCGCGTCGGCAATGCGATGAAGGCCCTCGGTGTGCGCCCGGGGGATCGTGTGGCGATCCTGTGTCTCGATTGTGCGGAGTGGGCGATTTCGTTCTTCGCGTGCCTCAAGATCGGGGCCGTCGCCGTCGGGATGAATACGCTTCTCACGGCACGAGAGCTCCGGCATATCCTGATCGACTCCGATGCCCGGGTCCTCCTCGTTCACAGCGCGCTCCGCGAGATCGCGACCGAGTCGATGAACGAGGACACGAGGGTCGAACACATCGTCGTCGTCGCGCACGACGATGCACTCGACCTCGGGGTGACGTACGAGGAGTGGATCGCAGACGAGAGCGAGCAACTGGCGGCCGAACGTGTCCACCGTGACGACTTCGGCACCCTCAACTATTCGAGCGGCACGACCGGTCAGCCGAAGGGCATCTTCCATGCCCACCGTGACTATGCGTTGACGGCCCAGCTTTGGGGGGCGGACGTGCTCGGGCTTTCGCAGGACGACCGTACCTTCTCCGTCGCCAAGCTCTTCTTCACGTTCGGGCTCGGCGGGAATCTGCTCTTCCCGTGGTGGGTGGGTGCGTCGGTCGTTCTGTATCCAGGGAGTCCCCGTCAGGCGGCTGACGTGCTCGGCGTCATCGATCGTTTCCGGCCCACGATCCTGTACAACGCACCTACCGGGTATGCGTCGATCCTGGCCATCGACGACTTCACCGAGCGGTACGATCTCTCGTCGCTTCGACTCGGTGTCTCCGCGGGTGAGGCGCTACCTGCGCCCGTGTGGCAGGCGTTCAACGAGCGGACCGGACTGGACATCATCGACGGGATCGGCTCGACGGAGAATTTCCACATCTTCATCTCGAATCGGCCGGGTGACATCCGCCCGGGGAGCAGCGGGAAGCCCGTGCCCGGTTACGAGTGCCGGATCGTCGATGACGAAGGGGTCGCGGTGGAGACGGGCGATGTCGGCACTCTCCAGATCAAGGGGGAGACGGCGGCGCTTTTCTATCTGCACCAGTCGGAGCGGTCGCGGGAGGTCTTCCAGGGCGAGTGGCTCGATACGGGCGACAAGTACTACGAGGACGAGGACGGGTATTTCTGGCACGCCGGCCGGAGTGACGACATGCTCAAGGTCGGAGGGATCTGGGTGTCACCGGTGGAAGTCGAGAGCACCCTGATCGAGCACGATGCGGTCCTCGAGTGCGCGGTCGTGGGGGTGGAGGACAACGCAGGGCTGGTCAAGCCGAAAGCGTTCGTGGTACTGCACGAGCCGGGCGGGGCGGGGGACGACATGGTGGATCGGCTGGTCGAGCACTGTGTCGATCGGATGGCGGCGTACAAGCGGCCCCGCTGGATCGAGTTCGTGGATCAGCTGCCCAAGACCGCGACCGGGAAGATTCAGCGCTTCCGGCTGCGGTAGGGAACGTCGCGATCAGAAATCGGGGAGATGAGCCGGATCGGTCGGCTGAACCCGCTCAGGGCTGACGCTCGCTGAGAAGCGCGTCGAGCTGAGCCAGAACCTCCTCCGGGATTCCGTTGGCCGAAGCCCCGAGCCTGTGCCATACGAGCCGTCGGTTCTGGTCGATGAGGGCCAGGTGGGGTAGTCCCGTCGCGGGAATCCAGAAGGCGTCCTCGAGGCTGCCGTCCACTTCCTGCACGGTCGGATAGGTCGCACCCTGCTCCTCCATCCAGCGGAGGGCGTTCGCCGGAGTGTCGTCGACGAGAACGCCAAGGACGGCGATTCGGTCGCCATAGCGCTCGGCTACGGCGCTCACGTGCTCATGCTGCTCGAGACACGGCGGACACCAGGAGGCCCAGAAGTCGATCAGGACCGGGCGGCCTTCGAGGTCGGACAACCGGAGTCGGTCGCCGGACGACCATTCGGTGGCTGTCGGGTCGATCACTTCCAGCGCCGAGTCGGGAATTCGATCGCCCGGCCGGGGCGGCTGCTCCGGCGTACACCCCGACGACGCCACGGTGAACCCGCCGAGGACGAGTGCCAGCATACCGGCGGATCGACGTCGTGAGTCCATCAACGTTCGTGTGCGCGGGCTGCGTGCCTTGTCGGTCACGTCCGATATGCTCCGGTCGAATCCAGGTTGGTCATCAAGTATAAGGCATGCCTGGCTCACTCTCTCTCGTGCTGCGCGCACAGTTCTCCGCGTTCCGACTCCCTTGTCGGCGGACGCGGTTGTCGTAGACCTTCCGGGACCCCGTTCCCTCCACCAATTTCGAGAACTGATATGCGGACGTCTCTCAGGTCCTTCATCCTTCCGGCCGTCCTCTGCTTCGCGACACCCGTTCTGGGGCAGGAGCCCAACTTTGGCCGGGCAGTCGACATGACGGCGGACGAGCTCGTCATCGGGCAGCCGGTGAACTGGTATGGACCGGGCACGGTGTACACGTACGCACGCTCCACCTCAGCGAGCTGGCAGCAGGAGCAACGGCTCACGGCGCCCGACTCCTCGCGCATGGACGATTTCGGACGCGCGGTCGCGATCGACGGCAACACACTCGTCGTCGGTGCACCCAGGAAGCACGAGGGATCGGGCTCGGTATACGTGTTCACCCGGGGGGAGCGCACCGATACGTGGACGATCGAGGCTACGATCACGGCTCCTGGCGTCGAAAGCACGGGTGAATTCGGAGCAGCTCTCCTGCTTTTGGGCGATGAACTGCTGGTCGGGGCACCAGAGTCGGCGGGGACCGGCGTGGTTCACAGCTTCCGGCGGAGCGGAGGTGAGTGGGGGCTCGAGGTGACGATGGCGCCCGACAGCGGATCGGGAGCTTCGGAGTTCGGAGCTGCGCTCGCGTGGTACTCCGACCGACTCCTCATCGGCGCCCCTGGCTCCAATCAGGGGCGGGGCAGCGCATATGCCACCGTACGTGGAGCAGACGGTGCCTGGAGCGCGATGACGCGCGTTTCGTTACCCCCGGCGGCAACGGTCGAGCGCGCCGCGGCAGGGACGAGCATCCGGATGAGTGATACGCAGGCATTCGTCGGCGCCCCCGGGGCGGCCGTGGTCGTCGTCCTCGAAGCCGATGCGACCGGGGGCTGGTCCTCGTCGGCCACGCTGGAATCCCCGCTCGAGCCCGACGGATCTCAGTTCGGCTTCTCGATCGGGCTGGTGGGAGAGGAACTCTGGGTCGGCGCGCCCGGCATCGATCGCCGGAACGGTCGGGTCTTCCGGTTCGCCGCCTCAGCCAATGGTTGGGGCGACCCCGAGCGTCTCGACCCGGACGACACGTCGGGGGCATCGTGGCCTCTCGGCTTCGGATACGCCGTCGCCGCGTCCGGGGACGAGGCCGTCGTGTCGATGCCGAGCCGTGACTTCGGTGAGGGCCGGGTCATGGCGCTCTCTCGAACCGACG
The DNA here is from genome assembly GCA_938030915.1 of uncultured Gemmatimonadota bacterium. Lineage (GTDB taxonomy): Bacteria > Gemmatimonadota > Gemmatimonadetes > Longimicrobiales > Gaopeijiaceae > UBA2589. Next base: position 1,721 of record CALHIO010000157.1, on the reverse strand, counting down.
GCGATTGGGCTGCGCGTGACCTCCTCGAGGGGCACATCTTTCGCATCGGGTCCGCCCTCAACACGGGTGATCGGTGCGACGAAGGGGTGATGACCGAGTTCCCATGCACGAACATGGAGCTGGTCGGCCACATGACGGTCGACGATCTGGGCGGCGAGAGAGGCGTCTGGGTGAACGACATCTGGGGCTGGACGGACCGCGAGACGGGTCGCCGCTACGCTCTCATCGCACGTCGGGATGGTGCTTCCTTCGTGGACGTGACCGACCCCGCTGCTCCGAGACTTAAGGGCAACCTTCCTCGCACGGTCGGATCGCCACCCTCGGTCTGGCGCGATATCAAGGTGATCGACAACTACGCATACATCGTGTCGGACGGAGCGCGCGCGCACGGGATGCAGGTCTTCGACCTGACTAGGCTGCGTGCGGTCGGTGACGAGCCGGTCGACTTCGAGCCGGACAACACGTATCGCGAGATCTTCAGCGCCCACAACGTCGTAGCCGATACCGCCTCGAAGTTCCTCTACATCGTGGCGGCGAACGGAGGGGGTCGGACATGTGGTGGAGGACTTCACATGGTCGACGCGGGTGATCCGCTCAACCCGGTCTTCGCGGGCTGCTACTCCGACACGGCGAGCCCTGGTGCCCGGGGGTACACGCACGACGCGCAATGCCTCATGTACGAAGGTCCCGACGACCGCTACACCGGTCGGCAGATCTGTGTCGGCTCCAACGAGTCCGAGATCAACATCGCCGACGTGACCGACAAGGCGAATCCGGTCACGGTCGCCCGGATGAGTTATCCGAACGTTGCGTACGCGCACCAGGGTTGGTTCGACGAAGAGCAGCGGTACTTCTACATGAACGACGAGCTCGACGAGCTGGCCGGAAATGTGAGCGGAACGAGAACGATCGTCTGGGACCTGACCCAGCTGGATGATCCGGTCGTCGCGAATGAGTACATCGGTCCCGTACCCGCGTCCGATCACAACCTCTATATCGTCGGGAACCGGATGTACCAGTCGAACTACGGAAGTGGTCTTCGTGTCCTCGACATCAGCGACCGCGCGAATCCCCGTGAAATCGCCTTCTTCGACAGTGCGCCGTACAACGAGAACGGACCGGGGCACAGCTCCTCGGAGAGCGGTGCGTGGAGCAACTATCCGTTTTTCGAGGACGGTCTGGTGATCTTCACGAGTGTCCGCGAGGGGCTGTTCATCATGAGGGTGCGGCCGCCCGTGAGCTGACCTGCCAGTTACGGCCCGGCGAACTCCCGGCTACGGCCTGGCGAACTCCCGGCTACAGCCTGGCGAACTCCCGGCGACGGACCCGGGATGCGTCAGAGCGACCCGGCCATCTCCACGAGGCCTGCCCCTGACTTGCGGAGTCGGAAGCCGAGGAATGCCATCAGCGCGGCACACACGTGTACGGTGACGCCGACGGGCGTGGACCAGCCGTACAGGAACACGCCTCCGATGGAGAGAACCCCGGTGGCGACGAAGAGTCCGGTGCTCCAGCGCGTCACCATCGCCTGGACCTCCTTGGGGCTTTTTCCGGCGACCGCCTCGACGGCCTGCTTCTGACCCCACGACGCGTTCGAGCCGAGCTGCGCCTTGGCTCGGCGCTTCTTGAGGTGGGCCGGCTCCTTGCCGGGCCGGAAGCCTTTCATCGACTGCTGGGGTCCGCGCTGTTTCGCTGCCATGGAGTGGGTCGAGTGTGCTGGA
>CALHIO010000156.1 GCA_938030915.1 uncultured Gemmatimonadota bacterium | reverse complement strand
CGCCGGAGCTGCACCCAGTGCCTTGAGGCCGTACGCGATGAAGACGCCCAGGATGATCAGCTTGGCCACCGTGAGCACGTTTTCGGCCATGCCGGTGACTTCCGTTCCGCGGGCGTTCAGCCGGACGAAGGTCACGCCGATCACGAAGGTCACGACCAGACCGGCCCCGTGTTCCCCGATGACGCCGAAGACCACCTCGGGCAGACCGGGTGTGTACTTGAGGAAGAACTCCCAGAAGTAGCCGGCAAAGCCCAACGCGTAGAGAGAGCAGGCAACCGTGTACGCGAACCAGAGCATCCAGCCCGCGGTGAAGCCGATCGCGCCCGGAAATGCACGGCGCACGAAGGCGTAGCCGCCGCCGGCCTCGGGAATCGCAGCGGCAAGCTCTGCGTATGCGAACGCCGTCAGCAGAGTGACCGCTCCGTTGAGCGCGAACGCGAGGATGGACGCGGGGCCGGACTCCCCTGCGGCGATCCCTGTGAGTACGAAGATGCCGGCGCCGATCATCGCGCCGACGCCGATCATGGTCGCGTCGAAAAGACCCAGGTTCCGAGCGAAGGTCGGTTGGGCGTGGGGGGGGTCGTTATGGGAAGAAGTCACGGCAGCAGATCGTATCGAGGTCGTGGCCGAGCTTCAGCGCGTCAGCCGCCGAAGCGCGCGAGCACGTCCCGGAGGTGCTCCCGCTCGATATCGGAAATCCGTCCATCCGCGAGGACGTTGCGGAGGATCCCTACGATCTCTTCGACCTGAGTGAGGCCGCTCACGTCGGGGTTGGATTCGATCCATGCCCGGAACCCTGTCGCCTCGGACATGGATACCTCTCCGTCTTCGACAATCGCCCGGGCGAAGCTCATCATCTCGCGCAGTGCGTCGCTGCGCCGCATCACCGAATCGTCGAGTACCAAGGCTGTCTCGCTGAGGTGGAGGGGCCCCGTCCGGGCACTGCTGGACGCTCGAAGTTCAAGTATCGAGCATCGGGCGACAAGTCGGCCGGTGAAAAAGTCCTGGAATCAGGGGGTCGCGGTGTCCTAACTTGCCGCGGTCGTGACCGGGATCGCCTGCAGGTTGCACGGGGTGGTGCGGGACCGGTTCGGAGCGGAGCCCACCGGGTCTCGGGGGTGGCCGCGCAGCCGTACGAGTTCGGGGGAACTGCATGGATCGACTGGAACGTCTGCTTGGTGAACGTTCGTCTCAGCTGGTAGAGCAGATGACGTGTGACGCGGGCCTGACCCGGGATGAGGCGGCTGCTTTGCTCGCCGCGGCCGCCGCGGATCTCGTCCAATCGTACCGATGGCAGTCCGAAAGCTGGGCGGACACCGGTGATCACGCGGCGCAGGCCAAGGAAGTCCTGGCTGTCATGAACGCACGCGAGATCGGCCCACGGGCGGGCATGTCCTCGGCTCGTACCTGGGCAGGGCTGCGTTGCCTGGTCCCCGCCGCGCTCGGGGGGGCTCCCCTTGCCGACGAATGGCCTGCGGCGAGCGGGCTCGCGGAGTTGAGCTGATCTTCGTCTGAGCCGCGGTGTCACTTCATCACCGCGGCGGACTCCATGATCGACGAATACACCAGTGCCCTCAGGCGGGCATGGTCGTCGAGGCCGGAGGCCGGAATGACCTGGGTGAAGTACAGCACGACGAGGTCCTCGACCGGATCGACCCAGTACGTCGAGTGGTACGCACCTCCCCAACCGAACTCTCCCTCGGAGCCGGGCACACCTGCCGCGCCCACGTCCAGGCGGACGGAGAAGCCGAGTCCGAAGCCCATCCCCGGGGATTGGTAGAGCGCTCCGATGTGGTTCCGGGTCATGAGGGCCACGCTTGAAGGCGAAAGGATGCGAACCCCGTCGAGTTCCCCGTCGTCGAGCAGCATCTGCAGGAAGCGACCGTAGTCCCGCGCGGTCGAGAGCAACCCCGCTCCACCGGAGAAGCTCACGCGCGGTCCGGAGACGTACTGACCCTGGGTCGTCATGCCCGGCCCCGTCGGAGCCCGGCGAAGTTCGTCGGTCAGGTTGTACACGGTCGCGAGCCGAGCCTCCTTTCCGGACGGCAGGTAGAAGTGTGTATCGCGCATACCGAGCGGAATCAGGATGCGCTCCTGGAGGAAGTCGTCGAGACTCATGCCGGACGCCGCCTCGACGACGGCGCCCAGGATGTCGGTGTTGTAACCGTAGACAAAACGGGTGCCGGGGTGCGCCTGGAAGGGAAGCGCCGGCATCCGGTCGATGGTCTCACGGACGGGTTCGTCCCGATGTGCGAAGTACCACCCCGTGATCTCGGCGTCCCGCCATGCCTCGGCGCCCGGCCCGTTGCCATATCCGATGCCGGCCGTGTGAGTCAGCAGGTCCCGGATGGTGATCGGCCGTCGAGCGGAGACGACGTCGTAGCCGTCTTCCGTCACCTCTGCGACGGTCGTCGTCTCGAAGGACGGCAGGTGCGCGGATACTCGATCCGAGATGAGCAAGGCCCCCTCTTCCTGGAGCATCATGATGGCGACGCTCACGAGAGCCTTGGTCTGTGAGGCGATCCGGAAGATCGCGTCGCCACGCATCGGCGCTCCCGCCTCGATGTCCTGGTTCCCCACCGCTTCGTGGTAGACGACGTGCCCATCCCGCAGCACCATGACGACGGCGCCGGGGAGGCGATCGTCCTCGACGTACTGCTGCAACGCGTCCGTGAGACGGTCCAATCGTTCGGACGACATGCCCACATCCTCCGGCGAGGCGGTGGGCAGTTCCTGTGCGACCGAGCCGACGGGTGCCCCGAGGGCAGTCAGGATCAGCGCCAGCGGAAGCGACCACTGCCGGATCCGGCGCAGCGGGGCCGAGAAGCAGAAGAGATGGCCGCGTGCGTTCATCATGACGTGCTCCAGTTGAAGGTGCCGGCAATTGGCGGATCGAAGGGGTGAACCGCCAGCCCTGGTCGCCGCCGGGGTCGAGGTGCTTGAGCGGGACGGGGTGAGCCGACACGTTGTGCGTCCACCCCCGACACACCTCGCAGCCATTCGACACCCACGAGGCACCATGACCGACGAACGCCAGAGAGGAACCCCCATCGATCGCCGTGAACTTCTGCGGCTGAGCGCCGCCGGCGTGGGCGCCGCAGGACTGGGCTTCGGAGGCCTGGGTGGTCTCGTAGGACTGTCCGCGGAGGAGGTTGCACGGTTTCAGGAGCGGCCCCACCTCGGACCGGCACCCGCCCAGCTGCTCGCTGCCGATCCCATTGACGTGGTGCGGGTCGGATTCGTGGGTGTGGGTCTCCAGGGTGGGTCTCACGTCCGCAACTTCCTGCGTATCGACGGTGTCGAGATCGTCGCACTTGGTGATATCAACGAGGCGCGGGCCGAGGAGGTCGCGGGCTGGGTCGAGGCCGATGGGCGTCGCCGACCCACGCTCTACACGCGTGGAGAATGGGACTTCGTGCGCATGTGCGAGGAGGAGGAGCTGGACCTCGTCTTTACCGCGACGCCGTGGGAGTGGCACGTGCCGGTCTGCGTCTCCGCGATGGAGAACGGGAAGCACGCCGCTACGGAGGTGCCGGCCGCCTATACCGTCGAAGACTGCTGGAAGCTCGTTGAGTACGCGGAGAAGTACGAGAAGCACTGTGTCATGATGGAGAACTGCAACTACGATCGACCGGAGATGATGGTCTTTCGGATGGCTCGTCTCGGATTGTTCGGCGAAGTGCTGCACGCCGAGTGCGGGTACCTGCACGACCTTCGCGCGATCAAGTTCGAGGACAAGGACGAGGGACTCTGGAGGCGAGCCCACGCGATGGTGCGGGACGGAAACTTCTATCCGACCCATGGTCTCGGCCCGGTCGCGAACGTCATGAACATCAACCGGGGAGACCAACTCGACTACCTGGTATCGATGAGCACACCGTCCCGTGGCCTGCAGGAGTGGCAGCGGGAGCACGTGCCTGACGGCGATCCGAAGAAGAATGAGCGGTACGTCCAGGGCGACGTGAACACGACGATGATCAAGACCGTCCACGGCAAGACGATCTACGTGAGCCACGATACGAACCTGCCGAGGCCCTATTCACGCATCCACATGGTCCAGGGGACGCGGGGTCTCTTTCAGGGCTATCCCCACCGCGTCCATGTGGAGGGGATGAGTCCCGACCACCGCTGGGAGGACTGGATGGATCGTCGGGACGAGTTCGATCATCCGATCTGGACCGAACTCGAGGAGCGTTCCGCGGGTGCGGGCCACGGGGGCATGGACTACATCGAGGATTACCAGCTCGTGCGTGCGCTGCGGGAGGGCAAGCCGACCGATATGAACGTCTATGACGCTGCCATGCTCTCGGTCATCTGTCCGCTCAGTGAATGGTCCGTCGCGAACCGGTCGCAGCCAGTCGATGTACCCGACTTCACCCGCGGTCGATGGGCCGAGTGGCCACGCTTCGAGTTTCTGGGGGCGCCTGTCGTCGAGTGATCGGGCCCGAGGAGGTGTTCGAGGAGACATTCGGGGTTCCGCCCACGCTCCTCGTTCGAGCACCCGGGCGGGTGAACCTGATCGGCGAGCACATCGACTACAACGACCTGCCCGTCTTTCCGATGGCGTTGCAGCGTGAGGTTCGAATCGCGCTTCGGCCCCGGGAGGACGGGACGATCGTACTGCATTCGAGTGGGGGCATATTTCCACCGATCGAGTTCGAGATCGAGCCGGGTATCGAACCGTGGGAGAAGGGGGCGTGGGGCAATTACGTGAAGGCACCGGCCAACGAGCTGGCGGAACGCTTCGCGATCGGGCGTGGGTTCGACGGTGTGCTCCAGTCCGATATCCCGGTGGCCGCAGGCCTGTCTTCCTCCTCTGCCATCGTGAACGCGGTGGGACTTGCCCTCGCGCACATCAACGAGGTGTCCACCGAGCCGAGAGAGCTCGCGGCCGTGATGGCCGATGCCGAGCGTTTCGTGGGGACCCGGGGCGGGGGGATGGACCAGACGATCTCGCTGGGCGCCAGAGATCGGTGCGCCGCCCGGATCTCGTTTCGCCCTCTCCGACTCAGGCACGTGGCTGTTCCGGACGACTGGCGCTTCATCGTGGCGGATTCGGGCGAGGTCGCGGAGAAGTCGGGGCGTCTTCAGGCGGAGTACAATCGCCGGCGATCCGAGTGTGACGAGGCGCTTCGGATCATGACCGGGCATCTGACTGCGCATGACGTGACGGACACCCCACTCACCTCGTATCCGGAGCTCTGCGCGGCACTCGATGTGCACCGTCTCATGGGGATCGCGGAAGAGGCGCTTCAGGGGAATCTGCTGCGCCGCTTCCGGCACGCGGTGACGGAGGCCGCTCGCGTGGAGGAGGCCGTCGATCGAATGCTCGGCGGCGATCTGAGGGGGTTCGGAGCGCTCATGGACGCGTCCCACGCCTCGCTGAAAAGCGACTACGGGGTCAGCAGCACAGCGCTCGATGAGCTCGTAGCCGTGGCAAAGGAGGGGGGCGCGGCGGGTGCGCGCCTGACAGGCGCCGGCTTCGGGGGCTGTGTGGTGGCCCTGGCCGATCGCTGGACCGTGGGCGAGGTCCTGGAGACGCTCGCGGCCGCATATTACGAGCCGCGGTACCAGGCGGATCGACTCGAAGAGCGGCTCTTCGTGGCCGTGCCGACGAGGGGCGCCTCCATCCGGGCGATCTGACCCCGGGCGGAGTGGGTCTGGCCCGTCGGAACGGAGCGTATCGGAACGGTGCGGGGCCGCTTGACTCGATCGAACGAACGGCAATCTTCAGCAGCCGGCTGTGCCCCCGAACCTACTCCTGATGTTCACGCCGTCCTCCAAGAAAGTCATGTTGTCCGCGCTGGTCGCGTGCTTTGCGATCCAGAGCGGGCTCGTGTACTCGGATGACGTGGACATCGAGCTCTCGGCAGATGCGGTCGAAGGTCGGAAGCTCTACCACGACGGCGCGTGTCAGGTGTGTCACCAGCTGTGGGGACAGGGAGGCTTCCTCGGACCTGATCTGACCAATGCTTCGAGCCGTGTCGACGAGACGCGGCTCGCTTCACTTCTCACGGTGGGCAGCGGCCAGATGCCGGCCTTTGGATACGATGACGAGCAGATCCGGTACATGAGTGCCTTCCTGACGGAGATCGATCGTCCGGATATCGGCCGCGGGCAGTTACGGCTCGGCGACCCCGGCATGTCCGTGACGCCTCAGGGAGCCTTCGACGCGGTCGTCCTGGAGACCGCGACGGGGGGTGTGCGGGACGGTTTCGAGACCTTCGCGTCCGGCGTCTGCTCCGCCTGTCACTTTCCCTTTCAGACATCGGTCGTAGGTGCCCCCGACCTGTCGACCGCGGTCGAGCGTCTCGACGAGGCGGCGCTCCACGACGTGCTCACCCGCGGTCGTCCGGAGCGGGGCATGCCACCTCCAGCGCCGGCGCTGTCGTCCGCCGAACGTGATCGACTGATCGAATATTTTGGCTGGTTGAACGCGAACCGGGCGGAGCTCGTGAGCGACTGGGACTCTCGGCAGGCCGATCGCAGGGTAGACTGGTCTCGCCTGGACTGGTGGGAGTTCCGATGACCCCGAACGGCACCGCGACCCTCGAGCGACCCGTGGAGCGGGCGGTTCACGGCTCACCCCAGGCTCCCATCGGTGGCGTTTGGCTGCCCTTCGGCTCCGGCGATCCGGTTCGACAGTTCGCGACGATTCTGTTCATCCGTGGTGGCCTGATCGCGATCGCGGTGACGCTGGTCGGCGGCATGCTCGGCGCCCTGTATTCGATCCCGTCGCTCGCCCCGGCGTTCCAGTCTCTGGGCTTGGACCTCCGTCAACTCCGTCCCATCCACACGACCTTCGCGTCAGCGTGGATCTTCCTCGGTGGCGTGGCCGTCGTGCATCGCTGGCTGCAGGACTACGGGGGAACGGCGACGTGGGGCGACCGGATCCGCATGCGGGTGCAGGTCCTGTGCTGGGCCGTCGCAGGGGCGGGCATCCTGGCGACCCTGATCGTCGGGGTCGGGTCGGGCCGGGAGTATCTCGGCTTCCATCCGATCTTCAGTGCCCTGATCCTGATCGGCTGGCTCTGCTACGCGTGGAACTTCTTCCGCGTGGCGGGACCCAACTTCTTCGAACGGCCGCTCTATCTGACGATGTGGGGCGTGGGGATGCTCTTCTTCATCGTCACCTTCGTCGAGCAGCACCTCTACCTGTTGCCCGGGATCTTCGCGAACCCGCTACAGGATCTACAGGTGCAATGGAAGGCCACCGGAACGCTCGTGGGCGCCTTCAACCTCTTCGTCTACGGCTCGATCATCTACATCGGGGAGCGCATCAGCGGCGATCCCGACTACGGCCACTCGAAGGTCGCGTACGCCCTCTTCGGGGTGGGCCTGCTGAACTCGTTCACGAACTTCGCGCATCACACCTACCACCTGCCGCAGGACCATCTCGTCAAGTGGATCTCCTTCGTGGTGAGCATGATGGAGATCAGCATTCTCTGCCGCGCGAGCTACGATCTCTGGAAGCTGGTACGCACGACCGAAGATCGGGTCTTCTGCGCCGCGCGCGGCTCCTTCGCCGCGTCCAAGTACTGGTCGGACTTCATCCTGCTGTCTGCCGTGCTGATCTCCGTCCCACCGCTCAATGCGATCATCCACGGTACGTACGCCGTGACCGGGCACGCGATGGGGGCGACCATCGGGATCGACTCGATGGTGTTGATCGGGGCCATCATCTGGATCCTGAGCGAGCACCTCGCGGCCCGAGAGGGCGAGGACGCGTCGGGGGTGTTGCACACGGCCGCCATGCGTCGGATCGTCGTGGGGCTCAACATCGGCGTTGCTGCGTTGGTGGGCTGGCTTCACGTCTCCGGTACGATCACCGGCGTGAGCCGTGCGGGCTTCGCGCCGGGTGAGGTCTACGTGCCTCCGGTGTGGCTCCCGGTGTGGAACGGGATCCTGTTCGCCGCCACGGGCTTCGTCGCCCTCGTCTTCTTCGTGGCCTTGCTCTGGAAACTGATGCCGGTCGCGTTCCGGTACTGGTGGGTCAGCGAAACCAGGGCCTGATCGCCTCCCCCGCCGAAAGGGTCAGGTCAGCCCAACCCTAGGCAGCGTCTTCAGCAGGGCGACGGAGGCGACGGCGGCTGCCCCGAGGCAGATCGCGGCGAGCGCCGTCCTCCCGTACAGCAGGTACCCGGTTCCGAGGACCGCCCCGTAGACGACCGTTACGCCCAGGAACCACGCGAGGAACGCCGCAGCCGGGCTGTCCGCGCTGCGGTCCTCCTCGCTCAGTCCCAGCCCGGCACCCGCCCAGCCGTTCCCCATCGGGCGGATCACTCCATGGAACGACTCGAGTGTGCCGTGGTCGGTGGGTGGGGTCAGCAGGGTCACCGTCATCCATCCGATGGTCGTGATCAGCACACCCAGCACGAGTTGGAGTGAGGGGTCGACCTCGCCGAAGCCCAGGGCTTCGTGGCCGAACTGGAAGTACAGAGCGACCGCGAACGAGATGATCATCGCGGAGAGCTCACTCCAGGCGTTGATCCGCCACCAGAACCAGCGCAGCAGGAAGACGAGACCCGTCCCGGCTCCGATCTGCAGGAGGATCTGGAACGCCTGGAGCGCGTTTTCGAGCCAGAGTGAGATCACGCCGGCGAGCACGACCAACGCGACCGTCGCGATCCGGCCGACACGAACGTATTGCCGCTCGTCCTCGTTTGGTGCCATGAAGCGGCGGTAGACGTCGTCCACGATGTAGGACGCACCCCAGTTGAGGTGCGTGCTGATCGTCGACATGTACGCGGCGGCCAGGGAGGCGACCACCAGCCCCAGAAGCCCCGAGGGCAGGAAGACCAGCATGGCGGGGTAGGCCAGATCGTTTCGGACGATCGACGGATCGACGTTGGGAAAGGCGGCTTGGATCGAATCGAGCGTCGGGTAGACGATCAGCGACGCGAGCGCGACGATGATCCACGGCCATGGCCGAAGCGCGTAGTGCGCGATGTTGAACCACAATGTCGCCTTCATCGCGTGGCTCTCGTCTTTCGCGGCCAGCATCCGCTGAGCGACGTATCCCCCGCCACCAGGCTCCGCTCCTGGGTACCAGGTGCTCCACCACTGGACCGCGATCGGGATGATGAAGACGGTCGAGGCCGTCCTCCAGTCGGAGAAGTCGGGGAGCAGGGAGAGTTTGTCGACCACGGCCGGGTCACTGAAGAGGCCGACCATGCCCCCGACCTCTGGCTGCGCCAGCGCATACCACGCCGCTGCGACCGAGCCGATCATCGCGACTGCGAA
>CALHIO010000155.1 GCA_938030915.1 uncultured Gemmatimonadota bacterium | reverse complement strand
GATGCGGCCGCCGCCGAGCGGGCTACGGGTGCGGTGGACGCATCCCTCGATTCTTCCCTCCTCCGGGCGTGGGTTCCGAGACTCTCGGTGGGAGGCCTCGCCAGCTCGGCCTCGTCGGCCCTTCCCGTACAGATTCTCGGTGTTGACCCCGCGTTGGAGCCCGCGTTCTCGGCGCTGCAGGATCGACTCGAGGAGGGCCGCTACCTCGAGCCCGGCGATCGTCTTCAGGCCTTCGTCGGCATCGAGTTCGCGCGGCGACTGGAACTCGAGATCGGAAGCCGCTTCGTGGTGACCGCCCAGACCGCGACGGGTGAGGTACAGGGCCAGCTCATGCGCGTCGCGGGCATCTTTCGGACCGCGATCCCCGAGATGGATGAGGGCCTGATCCACATCCCGATCGAAACAGCCCGGGGCTGGCTCGAGGCGCCCGGAGCCATGACGAGCGTCGCGATGATGCTCGAGACCTCGGAGATGACAGAGCTGGCCATCAGCCGGCTGGAGGCGGCGCTCGAGGGCGATGACGCACTCGCCATCCTCGGGTGGAAGGAGACGTCACCTGAGCTGGCCGACGCGATTCGGATCGACGACGTCGGAGACTACATCTTCCACACGATCCTCTTCGCGATCGTCGCTCTCGCGATCCTCAACTCGGTCATGATGGCCGTCCTGGGGCGCCGACGTGAATTCGGCATCCTTCAGGCGATGGGCCTGACCGGCCCCGAAACCGGCTTCGTCGTCTTTTTCGAGGGACTCTTCGTGACGGCTGCGAGTGGCTTCGTCGGCGTCATTCTCGGCTATGCCGTGACGTGGGGATTCTTCGGGGACGGACTCGACTTTTCCGCTCTGATGGACAGCGACATGTCCTTTTCGGGAACGATCATCGACCCGGTGATCTATCCGACCTTCTCCTTCGACCAGATCCTCGTGAGCGTCTACTCGATCGTGATCATCGGGACGCTCGCCTCCATCTACCCTGCCCTGCGCGCGACACGCTTCGACGTTGCGGAGGCCATGAAATTCGACCGATGACGAATCACGACGCTTCCGAACTGGCGGTCCGAACTGAAGATCTGTGGAAGATCTACGAGCAAGAGCCCACGGATGTGGTCGCCGTCGCAGGCCTCTCCCTGGATATCGAGCGGGGAGACTTCGTCGCAATGGCAGGTCCCTCGGGTTCGGGCAAGACTACCGTGCTCAACCTCCTCGGTGGCCTCACGCAGGCGAGCCGAGGGCGGATCTGGATCGGCAACGAGGAGTTGAGCGCACTGGACGGAAAGCAGTTGGCCCGTCTCCGGCTGGAGCAGATCGGCTTCGTCTTTCAGGCGTACAACCTTCTCCCGGTGCTCTCGGCACTCGAGAACGCCGAGTTCACGCTCCTGCTTCGCGGCGTGCCGGCTGACGAGCGCCATGCGCGTGTGATGGAGCTCTTCGAAGAGATCGGTCTCGGAGAGCTGGCCGACCGGCGACCAGGCAAGCTTTCCGGCGGTCAGCAGCAGCGGGTGGCCGTCGCCCGGGCTGTGGTCGGAAACCCGGCTCTGGTGCTCGCGGATGAACCGACGGCCAACCTCGACTCGGCCACCAGCACCGCTCTCCTCGACATTATGGAGCGGCTCAATCGCGAGCTGGAGACGACGTTCATCTTCTCGACTCACGACCCGCGCGTGATGGAACGTGCGCGCCGGCTGATCACGCTCGTCGATGGTCGGGTCGAACAGGACGAACGCCGCGCGCCCGCGCGCCTCGGGGCCTGAGCGCCCTGTTCGCCCGGCAGCCTCGTCGGCACGGCCGTCGCGCCGCACGGCTCGGTCTGGCAGCCTCACTCTTCCTGCCCGGACTGCCGCGCCCGCTGGACGCGCAGCTCGACCTTTCCGCGTACGCGCTCGGAGTGGGCTCGTACGCCACCGCGTCCGAGCTGCTTCCTTCGGGCCAGTCCTGGCTGGGCCGAGGGCGACTCATGGCCGATGGGACGAAGGGGGCGTTCTCGATCGAGGTGGCCTACGAGCATGTGCTCCAGCGCGAGCCGGCGGCAGGGGGCTTCAGCTTCACGAACCCGGGAGGCTCTGGTCAGTCGACGGACTGGATGCCGCTCCAATGGGCCCTGCACGAGGGGACCCGTGGAGGGTGGCGTCACCGGTTCGACCGCCTCGTGATCGGCCTGGACGGTGAGTCGTTCGAGATCAGCGTCGGGCGTCAGGCCATCTCCTGGGCTACGACGCTCTTCCTGACACCGGCCGACCCGTTCTCACCGTTCAATCCCTCCGATCCCTTCCGCGAATACCGCGGAGGGGTCGACGCGGCCCGGATCCGCTATTTCACCGGGCCCTTCACCGAAGTCGAGGTGGTCGTCCGACCCACCGACACCGCTGATGGCACCCGCATGACGGCGCTGGGACGCGTCGCCACCTCGAGGGGCGGCTGGGCGTTCGGCACATGGGGCGGACTTCTCCATGATGAAGCCGCTGGAGCCCTCTTTGCTAGCGGCGGGATCGGCTCCACGTCGCTACGTGGGGAGCTGGCTGTGCGCGAAGACGTAACGGGGGGTGCAGCGCTTCGTTTCGCTGCCGGATTCGACCGATATTTCCAGCCTCGGGGCAAGGAACTCTTCCTCGTGGCCGAGGTCCAGTTCGATCAATTCGGCGCGACCGTCCCGAGCGAACTGATCCCGGTCGCCGTATCCGAGGCGTTTCTGCGCGGTGACATGCAGGTCCTCGGGCGGTGGACCGTCGCCAGCACGGCGAGCTGGCAGGTTCATCCTCTGATCGGGGTGGATGCACTCGCCCTCATGAACCTCGACGATCAAAGCCTTCTGCTCGCGCCGGGCGTCACGTGGTCGGCCACGAGCACGGCGTCGACCCGCGTCGGCGTCTATCTGGGAGTCGGAGAGGAAGCGCCCTCTCCTATCATGCTGGGGTCGGAATACGGATCCGTACCTGGGCTCGTGTACCTGTCGGTCTCCCTCTTCTTCTGAATCCCGGCGCGTCGGCATTCGTAGGGACTCATACGAGGAGATTCGCTGATGGCCAAGAAATCGCTGAAGAAGATCCGGGTGCCGAAGGGACCGTGTGACCCAAAGCCACCCAAGCGTCCCCCGTTCCCGTCCCCGTCCGGACCGTGGGACAAGCTCGGGCCCGACCCCCTGAAGTGGCTGAAGATCGGAACGAAGGAGTAGGCGGCCGTCAGGACGTCGCGCCCGCGGTCTCCCGGGCTTCGGCGCGCTCCTTCGGGCGGACGTTGTACGTGTAGCCCACCCAGATCAGGATGATTCCGATCAGTTCCATCACGTAGAGCACTTCGGTATGACCCATGCGGGTTGCGGTCCCGCCGATCCCTGGCAGCAGGGCGCCGAGAGCGATCCAGCAATTGCCGATGAAGCGATGACGGAGGGCCGGGTCACTGCGATACCGCCAGGCCGAAAGCGCGGCTCCACCGATCAGAAAGATCGCGGCGTAGATGTTGACGAACGGGCTGAACAGCCGGGCCCAGCGCCACTCCATGACGGCGCCGGTCAACCGGTGCGTTTCGACGAGTGAATGATCGATCGGTGAGAGGATGACCGCCGTCGCCGCCACGACGATGAACGCGGCCAGGACACCCGTCATGCGATTCGCGGTCGCTCGGTCGAACATCAAATAGACTGTGCCCTGCGCCAGCGGCGCACCGCCCAGCAGCGCCCCCGATATGTACCAACTGCGGAATACTACCTCGTTCCAACCGAACAGGGTCGTAGCCGATTCGGTGAACGTTCCGACCCCATACATCGTGATCCCCAGCGCCCACCAGAACAGATGCGGGGCCGGCTTCCGCTTCTGCCAGCGTTTGAAGACGATCGGAGCGAACACGATCGTGAGACACGTCGTGATGATCGGGATGTAGTGAACGAAGGACCGCATGGACACACCGGATTGCGAGCGAGCCCATCGGCGCACTCTCGAGGAGGAACGCGAGAAGCTAGAAGACCGCCCGAAGCTCAGAAATTCGGGGTTCTACGGACTCGATCGGACCACCCGAGAAGGGTTCTCAGGCGTCGTCCAGACCGTGCTCGACGACGAAGCGAGTGAGGCCCGCCACCGTCCGGATCCGCAGCTTGCCCATGACCCGCTCACGGTGTGTCTCCACCGTCCGCGGGGAGATCTCGAGCTGTTCTCCGATCTCGCGGTTCGTCAGCCCCTGTGCCACGAGGAGCAGGACCTCTCGCTCACGGTTGGTCAGTGAGCTCAGCCGGGTTCGCAGCTGCTCCTCTTCGATCTCCTTTCGCAGCGCAACGCTCAACTGCTGCGTCACCCGGGCCGTGAAGTAGTCCCGACCTTCGTGGACGGCCGCCACCGCGTCCCTCAGCTCCGCGGGCGATACGTCCTTAAGCACGTATCCATCCGCACCGGAGCGCACCGCCTGGAGTACATATTCGGGGTCGTCGTGCATCGAGAGAATGAGCACGCGGGCCGGATGCGCGTCTTCCCGAAGCTGCATCGTGACTTCGAGGCCAGACTTCTCGGGCATGTTGACATCCAGCACCACGACATCGGGGCTCAGTTCTGAGACCATCGCGAGCGCTTCGGCCCCGTCCCCTGCCTCTCCTACGACCTCCAGGCCATCGACCTGCTCGAGAACGCCGCGGATGCCCTGCCGTACGACCGAGTGATCGTCGGCGATCACCACTCGAAGCGAATCTTGGCTCATTCTTGCGTCTCATCCTGGAGAGGCAGCTCGACGCGCATGATCGCGCCGGCCCCGTGCCGGTTTTCCATCACCAGTTCACCCCCGAGCGCGGTCACCCGTTCCCGAAGACCTGCGAGGCCACCCCGGCTACGCAGCCTCGATGCCGCATCCTCGGGGAATCCCGGACCGTCGTCCTCGACCGTGAGAACCGCGTGCGATTCCGTCCGTGTCAGGCCGACCGTGACGCGCGACTGCGCCCCATGACGCACGGCGTTTGACAACCCCTCCTGCATGGCTCGATACACCGCTGACTCCGCCTCACCCGACAGGGGGGGAGCGCGGAGCGGGGCGTCGAAGTCGACCACGAGCGCTTCCGGCTCGTGGAAGTCTCGCGCCAGCCCGCGCAGGGCGGGAATCAACCCGAGATCGTCGAGCGCTACAGGTCGAAGATTTCGGGTCACGCTGCGAATGCTCTTGATCCCCTCCCCCAGCAACGTTCTCGCCCGTTCCAGGGCAGGAGCGGACGCGTCGTCGCTGCGCTCGGCTATGACTCCCAGCTGGAGGTTCAGCGCGGCCAGGACCTGGGCGGTCTCGTCGTGGAGTTCACGCCAGATCCGGCCTCGCTCCTCCTCGTGCTGATGGACCATCCGCGACTGGAGCCGCTCGAGCTCCTCCGTTCTGTTGACGAGGTCGCGATTCAACTCCTCGTTGGCGAGAGCCGCGCCGACCTGCTGTCCGAAGGCCACGAGGAAACGATGATCGAGTACGGTGAACGGATCCCTGGCCTGCCCCACGACGACGACCGCCCCCACTACCCCGTCATCTCCCAGCACAGGGAGCGCTGCGGTGTAGGCGTGTCCGTCTTCCGGAGCCTCGCCTCCCGTCGAGCGCGCGACCGTGGGAACGCCGTCACGCCGAACCCGTTCCGCCGCCTGACGCGCCGTCTCCGGTGCCCCCTCGAACGGCCAGAGCGCTGCGACGCCGGCGCCCTGAACGAAGTGGCCACTCGCCTCGGTCGCGATCCACAGCGCGGACCCCTGAACCCCACGTAGCGACAGGGCCCGGCGGAGCATCGCCTCGGCCATCGGCTCCTGTCGCGCAATGCCGACCTGCAGCTCGCCGGAGAGGGCGGTGAGGTTGGCCAACCCCTGATCCAGATCTTCCAGCACGAGGAACACGATCCCCATACCGACCGAGATCGAGAACGTGATGTCGAGGTAGTAACCCCACGGATTCCAAGCGCCCTGGGCCCTGAGCAGAGGATAATCCAGGTGGTGCAGCCCCCAGAGGAAGAGGACGATCGCGAGAAAGCGGCCCGCTGGAGAACCGACCAGACGGTGGTATCGAAGAAAGGCCCATCCGGCTGCCGCCGTGGTCACACTCAGGAAGCCGATCATCGGACCGGCCGCGAGCAGGAAGTTGTCCAGCACGTAGATGCCGACGAACGCCCACACGACGGGAAAGAACACGAGGGCCCCGTACACCGGACGCCACTCTGCTCTCTGGGCGAAGACCAGGGCGGCCCAGAGAAAGGCCACCGCGGTCCATCCGGTAGCGACCTGGTGCCAGAAGAGCCACGCCTGTGCCCCGGTGATCAGAAAGGTGATGATCGCCAGCAACCGGAGTGAGTAGACGGCCCACGCGACCGACCAGAGAGCGAAATACTGACGCCGATAGCGGCGGTTCAGAATGCCACAGAGGACGACGAGCCCGAGGGTGATCGCGAGCTGCAGGTAGGCAGCCGCCAGCTCGGTATCGGAGGGGAGGACCGGGGCCGGATTCATGCGTCGAAGATCCCCGCACCCCGCTGCTGCGGCAACGGCTTGCCAACAGGCGCGACCGCGATGATCCTCCGGGGCCGCCCTGAGCCTGAACGGTTCGTTCATGTCGACAGCTGCCCCCCCCAAGCCGCTCTTCGCCCAACGGGTTGACCGGATCGGCACTGAAGCCGCGTTCTCCTTCGGCGCTCTGATCGAGCACGTCGAGCAGACGGGCGCTCACGTGATCCGCTGCAACATCGGGCAGCCCGACTTCCCCCTCCCGCAGCACATCGCGGACGCTGTCAAAGCCGCGATCGATCGGGGGCTCACGACGTACTGCGACCCCGGTGGGATCCGCGAACTGCGCGCGGAAGTCGCACGCTCAGTCGGTGAGCGGCACGGACTCGATGTCGACCCGGACCGGGTCGTCGTCTACCCGGGTGGGCGCCCGCCGATCGGGTTTGCGCACATGGCGTACAGCAAGCAAGGGCAGGACGTCATCTACCCGTCTCCCGGCTACCCGCTCTTCGAGTCGTTCATCCCGTACTTCCGCTGCAACCCCGTGCCTCTGGTCCTTTGCGAAGAGGAAGGATTCGGTCTGACGCGCACGCAGCTCGAACCTCTCGTCTCGAACAATACCGGGCTGATCTTCCTGAACTTCCCATCCAACCCGACCGGCGGCGTCGCGACTCGGGAACAGCTGGAGGGCCTCAGCCAGCTCATTCTCGAACGGACGGATCCGACGGTTCGTGTCTACTCCGACGAGTCGTACGAGGCGATCACCTTCGACGGTGACGAGCATATCAGCATCGCGTCGATGCCCGGAATGGAGGCGAGGACGATCATCGCCTCGGGTGTTTCGAAGACATACGCGTGGACGGGTGGTCGCGTGGGGTGGGCCGTCTACCCGACCGTTCGCGAGGCCGAAATCCATCGCAAGCTGGCCATCAACTTCTTCGCCTCCCTACCCCCGTACAATCAGTGGGGCGCGATCGAGGCGCTCCGTTCCCCCGAAAGTCCGAAAGCCATAGGCCACATGGTCGACGCGTTTCAGAGACGACGCGATCTCGTCGTCTCGGGCCTGAACCGGATCGACGGGATCACCTGCCAGAACCCCAGGGGCGCGTTCTACGCATTCCCCAACGTGGGGGGAGCCCTGGAACAGATCGGGGCGATGCACGCGTACGCAGAACTCGACGCGGACGTGCGGAGCCTGACGAGCCCCGCGACGCTCTTCACGCTGTTCCTTCTTTACGAGCACCACGTGGCAGCGCTCGATCGGCGCTCCTTCAGCCAACACGGTAGCGAGGGGCAGCACTACATCCGCATTTCCACGGCCAACAGCGATGAAGAACTCACCGCGGCCGTCGATCGGATCGGAGAAGCCGCCCACGACGCAGAAGGTTTCGCCCGCTTCATGCGCTCCGGCGCCGGACTCACGATCTGAGTCTCCCCTCTCACACGAACACGTCTCACGGACGACCACGCCTCATGAGCCGAGCCTTCGGACCCCGACGCGCCATCTGGGTGGACATCGACAGCACCGACCCCGACGTCGCCAGCCCTGACGAGCTGGCGCTGCTCACGCGGTACGACCTGATCTACAGGACGCTCGTCGCCATCCAGTTCAACTTTTCGCAGTCCGGGCATCCCGGGGGCTCCGTCTCAGCTGGTCACATCATGACCGCGGCGCTCTTCGATACGATGCAGTACGACATCGGAGATCCGCTGCGCTACGATCAAGACCTGTTCTCCTTCGCGGCCGGCCACAAGGCGACGGGGCTCTACGCGATGTGGGCCCTGCGCGATGAGGTCGCGCGGATCGCGGATCCGGGTCTGCTTCCGGATGAGGACCACCTCCGGCTCCGTTGGGAGGACCTGCTCGGCTTCCGCCGGAACCCCACCCAGCCGACCCCCCTGTTCCGGAAGTTCCGCGCCAAGCCCCTCGACGGACACCCGACACCGATGACCCCCTTCGTGCGCATCGCGACCGGTCCGTCCGGCGTGGGCATGGGCGCCTCGATCGGTCTGGCCTTCGGCGCGGCCGATTATTTCGGAGCGGACGCCCCCCGAGTTCACATGCTCGAGGGCGAGGGCGGACTTACGCCCGGCCGGGTGTATGAGTCGCTCGCCGCGGCGGGTTCGTCCGGGCTCCATAACGCGATCTGCCACCTCGACTGGAATCAGGCCTCGATCGACTCCGATCAGGTCACCCGGGAAGCAGATCGCCCCGGCGAGTACGTTCAGTGGGACCCCATGGAGTTCTTCTATCTGCACGACTGGAACGTCGTTTTCGTGAAGGACGGCTTCGACATGGGTCAGGTTCTGACCGGTCAGCGACGCGCGCTCGCCATCGCGAATGGGCAACCGACGGCGATCGTGTACCGGACGGAAAAAGGCTTCGGATACGGAATCACCGGCAAGAAGTCACACGGTGGGGGTCACAAGCGCGGATCGGACGCGTATATCGACGCCCTGCGACCGCTGCTCGGCACGGCTGCGGAGGGTGTGCCCCAGGTCGACGATCCCGGCGATGCCGAGGCACTCGAGGCATGCCATTGGGCCACGCTGGAGATGCTCCGTGACTGGATCTCGGTCGAAGCC
>CALHIO010000154.1 GCA_938030915.1 uncultured Gemmatimonadota bacterium | reverse complement strand
CTTCCGATGCCAGGCACGCCACCAGACCGGTGTGGTCCAGCGCCCGATACATGACCTGATTGGCGAAGACGTCCAGCTTCTGCTGGGCTTCTCCGTGGACATTCTCCTCACCTGCAGACCCGAAGATATCGACAAGCCCGGCCTTGTTGACCTCACGTCCGATGACCTTCGCAGCCAGGGCGATATCCGACAGAAGGTTCGTGAATGCACCCGTTGCATCCGGGTGCTTCCGCTCCTCATCAACGAGGAACCGGGAGATCGTGACGACGTGGCTTTGCAGTGCCATGGAGACCTGAGTGCTCTAAGTGGCTTCAATCCCTTCAAACGTACTGAAGATCGAGCCGCGAAGCTGCTCGCTCCCGATCATCTCATCGGCGAGAAGTCGGTCGGTTCCAGGTAGAGGCGCTCGAGTCCGGCGATCAACGGACCTTCGACACGGGATGCCTCGAACACCTCCTGCCACTCCGGGTCGGCGATGAACGCCTGCCAATTCGCGTCGGCTGCGGCCCGGGAGGGGTGTGCAAGGAGGTAGACCAGCGTCTGGTCGGAGCCCGGCGCCTCCTGAGGCGTCCAGTAGCCGACGTTCGTCATGCCATGTTTGTCGAAGATCCGCATGGTGTGGTCTCGGAAACGAGCGAGGAGGGCGTCGTGCTTGCCCTCGGCGGCCGTATACGTGCGTAGCTCGAACACCTGATTCGGTTGAGCATCCGGGGTCGAGGCTACCGCCATCGGCACGGTGGTTCCCACGACGACTCCGGTAAGGAAGACGGCGGCGATGCTGCACATTCGGATCAGGCGTCCCATCGATCATCTCCTGGCAGAGGTTCGTTCGGTCCGGAAGCTGCCCGGTCCCCTTCTCGTTCGCCAGCACTCATCGATCCGCGTCGACCCGCACACGCCCATCCCCGGAGACACGAAGCTTCACGGTCCCGTGCATATCGGTCCGGTGAATTCGAGCACCAACGTCCGACAGGCGGGACAGCACGAGTGGCGCGGGATGGCCGTACCGATTCGAGCGGCCGGAAGAGATCAGGGCATGCCCGGGCCTCGTCGCCCTCAGAAAGGTCGGACTGGTGGACGTGAGGCTCCCATGGTGGCCGACCTTGAGGATATCGATGTCACCGAGCTCTTCTGCCAAACTCTCCTCCACATCCATGTACGCGTCGCCAGTCAGTACGATGTCGATGTCCTGCCACGATACCCGCAGGACCACCGAAACCCGATTCACTTCGGCACCGGGCCCGGCGCGGGACTCGGCTGCGACAGCCGAATCCGACGGATGCAGCACCTCGACGGTGACATCATCCACGGACAAGCGCTGCCCGGCGCGAGCCGACGTCCACGGAATCGCCTCGATGCGGGCCGCTGAAATCACGTCGGCATACACCTGCTTCCCGACGGGGAGTGAAGGGTCGAGGACCCGTCGCACCCGAAAGGAGCGCAGAACTCCGGGAACACCTCCGATGTGGTCCGCGTCGGGGTGCGTGAGCACCAGCATGTCGATCGTCGAGACGCCGAGGGACCGGAGCGTTCGCACGACAGGCTGGGCCGGGATCTCGGCCTCACTCGGGGGGCCCGCATCGATCAGCATCCATGAGCCTGCGGGTGAACGGATCGCGATCGCATCGCCTTGCCCGACATCGATCATCCAGAGGTCGAGACTCCCCCGCCCTTCGACCCCGAGCAGCACCGGCCAGCCGACGATCCCGATTGCCACCCAGAGCAGCATCAGGCGACGGCGTCCCCGAGCGCCCACACCCGGCCGGCGGGCGATCCAGAGGGCGAAGAGCACGCCCGCTCCACCGGCCAGCACAGATGTCGAGGAAAGCCATGCACTCGCGATGGGCGTGTCGGCCGAACGACGCGCCACAGCGGACAGCGCATCGAGCAGGACGGACACGCCTCCGGCCATGAAGGCACCGCCATCCAGCCAGACCGTGGAAAGGGCCACGGAGAGCAGCGACCCGGGAAGTGCGAGACTCACGAGAGGCGTCGCAACGAGCGTCGCGGGAATTCCCAGCAGTGCGACGCGCTGGAAGTGCCACGCGACAAAGGGCAGCGTCGCGACCGTGGCAGCCACCCCCGCGGCTACGCCCGAGATCAGGACACGAGGCACACGGACGGATCGACCCCCGAACCTGCCGATCAACCACACCTCGAGGGGACGGGCCCACGCGACCAGTCCAGCTGCTCCCGCGAACGAAAGCTGGAACCCGGCGTTGGAGAGTTCCCGGGGGTCAATCCAGAGAAGAATGAGTGCGGCTAGACCCAGCGCTCCCCAACGACTTGGCACACGGCCGAGTGAGACGGAGAGGGAAGTCAGCACGAAGATCAGCGCCGCACGGCATGCCGATACGGGAAATCCGATCAGAGCGACGTAGCTGGAGGTCACCAGGGCAGCAACGAGGCGCGTGCGCCGACGCCCCCAGAACCGTCTGCCGAGCACGGCAGACACCAGACCCGCAACGACCCCGACATGGAAGCCGGAGATGGCGAGCAGGTGCGCGATCCCCGCCCCGGCGAAGGCGTCTCGTACGTGCCGGTCGAGTCCTTCGGTTCTAGCTAGCGTCAGTGCGGTGACGAGCGGAGCTTGGTCCCCGTAGAGGTGGTGTATTCTTCGAACGAGTTCACCCCGGAAGCGGACCGCCGCCCAGCGAAAACGCTGCCAGACTGGGCCAGGCCCACCGTCGGTACCCAGCTCGATCGCGGTCGCCGAGAACCACGGCCCGTTCCTCCCCTGACGCATCCGGCCCCGGACGCGAACGGTACGGCCCGCGGCGATGCTGCTCCATTCGAAGTTCGTCGGTCCGGAGGGGCTCAGAACCACGGTCAACGCGCCGCACCCGTCAGCGCGAACGAGACGCGCCCGGTCCGTCAGCGGCGGCGCCGTAAAGCGCCCCGTGAGGACCTCTGCTGCATCGCAGGCGGGCGATGACGTCCCCACGATCGTCTTCAGTGATGAGCCGTAACCCGCGACCGCGCCCGCAGCCGCGGTCATGACCAGAGCCGCCCGCAACGTGAGGGGACGTCGGGATGTCCGGATGGGCCACGCGACAGCGCCGAAGAGAAGGAGGAGCGTCACTTGGACCGGCACGCTCAGGAGCCCGGCGGCTACCCCGAACACATACGCCAGGGCAACGCGTGCGATCGGGGCCGCCGTCACCTCAGACGGCCCGCTCCGCGTTCGTCACGTCGGTCCCGGGCCCTCCAGCGACTCGTCGGAGTCGGGGAACAGGTCCTGCTGGGAGTGATCCACGAAGCGCTCCCGCTCCTCACGATCCTCCTCGGCAAGCCGCAAGCGAAGGATTCGGCGGACCTTCAGATCGGACTGCACACCGGAGACCAGCATCACGACCATACCGACGATCACGCTTCCGAAGGCCACGACGGTGAGAGGCACACCGTAGAGCGTTGCGAAGCCGAGGCGAAGCGTGACGCGATGCCCTGAATTCAGGGACGCGAAGAGGAGTGACGTCCCGAGCAGGACAGCAATGCCGACCCACCCGAGGATGCGATTCAAACCGATGCCGTCACCCGTCGAGCCGTTTCGACTTCCGTACCGACGAAGGTCGCCCCGGTCGTCCGCTCGAGTTTCGCGTGTGCATAGCTGCCGATTCGCATCGGATCACCGTCGAAGACCACGACCTTGTTCCGCCTCGTACGGCCTCGCAGCTGGCCCGGGTCGCGTCCCTCATGCTCGATCAACACTTCCTCGATCCTGCCTACCTCGCTTCTGTTGATCTCGGTTTGAATCTCGCGAGACACCTCGATCAGCTCTGCAAGCCGAGCCTGAGCCTCATCCGGGTCGATGAAGTCACCCTCGGGAAGACGGGTCGCCGGAGTGCCGTCCCTCAACGAATACTTGTAGGTGAAGGCATCGTCGAAACGCACCCTCCGCATGAGCTCGAGCGTATCCCGGAACTCGGCATCGGTCTCTCCCGGAAACGCCACGATGATGTCCGTCGACAGGGCAATGTCCGGTACAGCCGCGCGGACCATTTCGACCTTCTCCAGCAACGTCTCGACCGTGTAGCGGCGCAGCATCCGCTTGAGCGTGCGGTTGTTCCCCGCCTGAGCGGGAAGGTGAAGCTGCTCGCACACGGCCGTCTCCGTCGCCATGACCTCCACGAGTTCCTGGTTCACGTCACGCGGATGGGGGGAGGTGAATCGGACGCGCCGAATTCCGTCCACGCGGGCCACCCGTCTCAGGAGCTCCGGAAACGGGAGGTCCTCCCATACATACGAATTCACGGTCTGACCCAGCAGCGTGATCTCGGTGACTCCCTGCTCCGCCAGCCCGCGGACCTCCGTCAGGACCTCATCTGCCGACCGGTTCTTCTCGCCACCTCGCACATACGGAACGATGCAGTAGGTACAGCGGTGATCACATCCACGCTGGATCGGGACCCAGGCGCTCGGTCCGTTCGCACGTCGTTGCTCCAGACCCTGGTAGTTCTCATCCATGTCGAGCTGCAGCACGGCCAGCTGAGGCCCCCGCTTGCGGCCCTCTCCGACCACTTCGATCCCGTTCGTCCGCGCTCGATCGAGGAAGAGTTCCGGACTCTCTGACCCCGGAGGCGCTGCCCGCCGCGTCTCGAGCTGGCTCAGCGTTTCCGGAAGCCCCCGATACCCGTCCGGCCCCATGACGATGTCGACATACGGAGCCTGCTCGAGCAGCGTACTTCCCATCCGCTGAGCCATGCAGCCCGTGACCCCGATCACCATCTCCGGGCGGTCCCGCTTGAGACCATTCAGCTGTGACACGCGGCCGAGCACCCGCTTTTCGGCATGCTCGCGAATGGCGCACGTGTTCACCAGGACCACGTCGGCGTCTTCCGGACGTCGTACGATGTGGTATCCGGAGCGCTCCAGGATGCCTTCCATCAGCTCACCGTCGCTGATGTTCATCTGGCACCCGTACGTCTCGACGTACGCACGTCTGGAAGGCTTCGTGGTCATACGGAAGGAAGTGCAGGTTTCGGGGGCGCCACAATATACAGATCGCCCGAATCACCACGCAGGGTTCCGTGCACGAGGATGGGGCGCGAAGACGGCCCCCGGGGCGACGGGGCACCTCCGTCGAACGGCTCGCGACCCCGCCCATCGACACGGACGCGGAGGTAATCTTCCGTGAGGCCCGTCCCTCCATCGCCCTCAAGCACCACGGAGGCCCGCGAGCCCGAGCGACCCGCTCGATAGGAGGCGCCACGCTCCTGAGCGATCGTGCGGAGTTCACGCGCGCGATCGCCAGCGATACGCTGCGGCACCGGAGCCGGGAGGCTCTCCGCCGCGGTGTCCTTTCGAGGCGAAAACGGGAAGACGTGCAGATACGTGAACGGCAGCTCTTCAACGAGTGCCCTCGTCTCCGCGTGATCCTGGTGAGTCTCCCCGGGGAAGCCGGTGATCACGTCGGCCCCAAGGCCGAGGGGGGTCACCCGCTCAGCGATCTCGAGTGTTCGTACGCGATACTGTTCTCGAGTGTGCCAACGCCGCATGAGGCGCAGAACCGGATCGGCCCCGCTCTGGAGGGGCATGTGCAGATGCGGGGCAAGCCGACCACCCGACGTCGCCATCAAGTCGATGAGAAGATCATCGACCTCCGTAGCTTCCACGCTCCCGATCCGAAATCGCGTCTCGGGCACCTCGTCCAGGAGCGTGGCGCAGAGTCGCGACAGGGTCAGCGCGGGATCGAGGTCGACGCCATAGTGGCCGATGTGGATGCCCGTAATCACCAGCTCCGCGTGACGCTCGGCCAGCAGCCGCGCCTCCGCGACCACCTCTGGAAGCGCGCGTGAACGAGACGTGCCACGCGCCAGACGGGTGGCGCAGAAGGAGCACTTCCGGTCACAACCGTCCTGTACCTTGAGCCACCCTCGAGCTGCACCACGTCGTGCCCGGAGGAGCTCACCCCCCACCGGCTCGTGATCGATCTGGTCCAGGGAGGAGCGCAGCTGGATCTGGGTGAGGCCGGCCCCGGCCTGGCCCTCGACCGCACCGGCGACCTGCACCGCGTCGTGCCCGGCAATCACATCGACCACACCATCCATCGCTCGGTAGTCATCCTCGCGAAGGGCGGCCGAGCACCCCGCGACCACGACCCGGACTTCAGGGTGTTCCCGGTGCACCCGTCGTATGAAGCGACGGGCGTCCGCGTCGGCCTGGTTGGTCACGGTGCACGTGTTGACCACCAGCAGATCTGCGTCCGACGCTCCGGATACGGTCACCACACCGCGAGCCTCCGCCTCCTGGCGCATCCGCTCGGTGTCGTACTGGTTCGCCTTGCAGCCGAACGTGTGATAGTGGACGCGCACGAGATGCGCCGATCAGAACCCGGAGGTCAGGAGCGAGAGCGTCGCCCTCCAGAAGTTCTCCGTCAGCGTGGCGCTGCTTCGGAGGCCCCGCTCGAGCGACAGGTCCACCCCGGCCAGGACGATACCGGCCGTCTCATTGAGAACGAGGCCAAAACCGCCGGAAAAGGTCCGTTCAGTCACCGACTCATCCTCGAACGCGAAGGGAAGGCCCACGCGCCGGAAGCCGAACCGGAGTGGCGCGTCCTTGCCGAGCAGCCGCGCGCGAGAGAGCTCGACGCCCACGCCGAAGCCACTCCCACTACCCGCGAATCCGGTGTTCAGCTGGCCCTGCGTATCCGACCAGTCCGAGAGAACCGCACTGCCGTGTACGAGCACGCTCGGCCCCACGCTGGCCGTCGCTCCGACGCGATACTGGGTCGGGAGCGAGAATCTTTCATCGGATCCACGCGTTTCGGCCGAGGCGGTGCCGGTGAGATCCGTCGGGATCTGCACACTGGCTGCCACCCTGAGATTCTCGAAGTCCGCCGACCCACCGGCTGTGAGCGACCATCCGGTCCACGACCACACGCCCGATTCGATGTACGTATCCACGTTCGCGGCATCGGTCTCGTCACCGTACGTGCGCTCGAGTGTTCGATCGAGACTTCCGGCGTATCGGCCGATCGTCAGACCCGCGGTGTACCGCTCTCCGAGAGCGCGAGCAAATCCGAGATTCACGTTGGATACGGCACCGTCCTGTACAAAGGCGTCGGAGGTGCGCACCGGTCCGTCGCCGAGATCCGTCTCCCCGACCCTGGTGACCTCATAGGTCTGGTCGAGGAACGACCCGATCTGGATCGACGCCATTCCTCCCAGAACCGGATATCCGATGCCCATGAGGGGAAAGCGGTTCCCCTGGAAGCTGCCCGAGCGGTCACCTGCGGCCGAGTAGTCCACCCAGCTGGGTGAGGCCGCCATGACCCCTGTCGAGATCCCGAGTCGAGCGAGCCCTCCGGGATCCGTCGGCATGATGGATCGACCCGGGAGACCGATGCCGACACTCCCCATCGCACGAGCACGTCCGTCGAGAGCCTCGACCGGCGTGCCGAGGCCCGCCGCATTGAACAGGGACTGGGCGTGAGCCGGCTCGGCGGCGAACGCCACGGCGACCAGTCCCGCGGCCACCACCCTCCTGGTTGTCGTTGCGAGCGTCGTCATGGCAACTCCACCGGCGGTCCAATCGTGAGTACGAGGCGGAGGTACGGCTCGGCTGCAGACTGGGGCCCTTCGAAGGACGCAAAAGTGATGGAGAACGGTTCGATCACGGAAAGCAGCGCAAGCGTCTCCGGGGTCGGATTCCCGGCGGCGTCGGTGCCGCGGAGGCGGTCTCGCGCAAACCCTGTGAACGGTATCTCGATCTCGAGCCCGGGTGCCGACCCGAACGCTTCGGGCGCGACGCTCCGGCCGAAGAGGCTGGCGATAAGAGATGCCCCGAGGGGAGACTTCGGCATGGCCGAGCGGTTGAGTACGGGTCGCACGTCGAGGCGGATCGAATCCGTCGGCTGGAACGCCGCTTCGGTGGTCCGACTCGTCAGGACGAGGGCTGCATAGGAAATCTCACCCGGCGTGAGCGTGTGAGGGCATGCTACGACCGCACAGAACTCGGGGATCCCGTCGATGATCGCGGGGACGTCCAGGTCGAGGATCGTACGCCACGACGGCGCGCCCCCGATGCGGACGCCATCCGGCGGTGGCTGCGGGAAGGGACTGTAGATGAACGTCGAACCCCGTGCGACCGCGCTCAGCTCAATGATCGTGTCCGGATTACTGCTTGGGCGGGCGTCCAGCCGAACAACCCCTCGGGTCAGCGTGAGACGTTCGCCCGCATCAAGGATCTCGATCCGGGCACCCACGCTGAGATCCGTCGTGTCGGCCCATGCCGCGACCTGCGCCGAATCCAGCACGAAGACCGCCGTATCGCCCGCGGCGGGATCCCAGATGGCCTGCGCGATCGCGGTTACCGGCCCGCCACCCACCTCGGTCCATGGCCTCTGATCGTTGATCGTATCGACAGCGAAGTCCCAGGAC
>CALHIO010000153.1 GCA_938030915.1 uncultured Gemmatimonadota bacterium | reverse complement strand
ACGACATCGAGGGCCTGGACGCTGCGATTCTGATGCACCCGCGCGTCTGGGAGGCCTCCGGGCATGTCGAGGGGTTCACCGACCCGCTCATCGAGTGCACGAACTGCCATCGACGCTTCCGCGCCGACCTGCCGGAGGTCGAAGGCGGACAGTGCCCCACGTGTGGCACGAAGGACGCGTTCACCGAGCCTCGGATGTTCAACCTCATGTTCAAGACGTTCATGGGGCCGGTCGAGGACTCCACGTCTACCGTCTACATCCGGCCGGAGACCGCGCAGGGGATCTTCGTGAATTTCCTGAACGTTCAGGGGGCCGCGCGCCAGAAGGTGCCGTTCGGAATCGCGCAGATCGGAAAGGCGTTCAGGAACGAGATCACGCCCGGGAACTTCATCTTCCGGACGCGCGAGTTCGAACAGGCCGAGATGCAGTTCTTCGTGAAACCCGGCGCCGACGATGAATGGTTCGAGCACTGGATGGACGTGCGCATGCAGTGGCACAAGGATCTCGGCATCCGCGAGGCAAAGCTTCGCTTTCATCAGCATGGTCCGGACGAGCTGGCGCACTACGCCAAGGATGCTCACGACATCGAGTACGAGTTCCCCTTCGGCTGGAAGGAGTTCGAGGGGATTCACAACCGGACCGACTTCGATCTGGGACGCCACCAGGAGTACTCGGGCAAGCGGCTCGAATACATCGACGCGCCTACCAACGAGCGCTTCGTGCCGTACGTCATCGAAACGTCGATGGGCGTGGATCGCACAACGCTCGTCGTGCTCGCGGATGCATATCGTGAAGAGGAGGTCGAGGGTGAGACCCGAGTCCTCATGGCGATGAATCCGGAGATTGCACCGATCAAGGCTGCGGTCTTCCCGCTGGTCAAGAAAGACGGAATGCCGGAAATCGCCGAGAAGGTGCAGGCCGACCTTCGTTCGAATGCGATCAACGCATTCTACGATCAGTCCGGCGCCATCGGTCGTCGCTACCGACGCCAGGACGAGATCGGAACTCCGTGGTGCATCACGGTCGATGGCGAGTCGGTCGAGCAGGGGACCGTCACCATTCGGGATCGGGACACGCTCGAACAGGTGCGCGTCTCCACGGATCAGATCGTTTCGTGGATTCGAGAGCGGCTCGGCTGAGCCGGGGGAGCGATACGATGGACGATATCGTCATCTACGCGGCCGGGGAGATCCACTCTGAGTGGCGGGACGAGCTTCGGGCACACCTGGAGGGGCTCGGCGTCGACGCGCACATCGTCGGGCCGCAGGAGGTTCACGAGCGTTCCGATTCCGTCGGTGAGGATATCCTCGGCGAACAGCCCGGCCCGATGTACCGCGATCTCATGGGGGCGCGGGTGAATACGTTGCGAACCCGGGTGCTCATGCAGCGGGCCGACATGTGTGTGGCGTACTTCGGACCGAAGTACAAGCAGTGGAACACGGCGTCCGATGCCGGCGCCGCCGTCGCGAACGGGTTGCCACTGATTCTGGTTCGGGGGGATGAACACGTGCACGCGCTCAAGGAGATGGATGCGCTGGCGACGCTGACCGTGAACACGCTGGAGCAGGCTGCGCAGGCGGTAGCGTACATCTTCGAGTAGGAGACCGAAGGCGCACCCCTGGCGGGCCAGCGATCTCCCCTCGAGGGGTCCGGTAGCCCACCGACGCGGCCTCTTCTATACTCTCCGCCGCGGCCGAGACGGGCCGCTTCGCCGACCCTCCGGCGCGCTCGGAGGTGACCACCACTGCCCAACGGAGCCTGCCCGTGTCCTCGAAGTCTGAAGTCTTCAGCTCACGCTGGGGCATGCTCCTCGCCATGCTCGGCATGGCCGTCGGGACCGGGAACATCTGGCGATTCCCCCGGATCGCGGCCAGCAATGGCGGCGGCTCGTTCCTCGTGGCGTGGGTCGTCTTCCTGCTGGCCTGGTCGGTTCCCCTCCTGATCCTCGAGTTTGGAATGGGAAAGGCCACTCGCCGCGGGGCGATCGGGTCGTTCGTAAAGGTCCTCGGACCCGGCTTCGCCTGGATGGGCGCGTGGATCGCCTTCGTCGCGACCGCGATCATGTTCTACTACTCGGTCGTCATGGGGTGGACGATCCGCTTCTTCGTCGGGACGATCACCGGAGACGTCCCCACGCCGGGCGCCCCGCCGGATGCGTTCTGGGAGTCGTTCCACTCCACACCCGGCGCGATCCTGACGCATGCCGTCGCGATGGGGCTGGCTCTCTTCGTCGTCTCGAAGGGCGTGAAGGGGATCGAGACCGCCGCCAAGGTGCTGATTCCCAGTCTCATCGTGCTCGTACTCGTGCTCGCGATTCGTGCGCTGACCATGCCGGGCGCAGCGGAGGGACTCGCCTTCCTCTTCACGCCCAAGCTCTCCGAGCTCACCAACTACAGCATCTGGATCGAGGCGCTCACGCAGAACGCATGGGATACGGGCGCCGGGTGGGGTCTGGTTCTCACCTACGCGATCTACATGCGGGCGAACGAGGACACGGCGCTCAACGCCTTCGTGATCGGCTTCGGGAACAACTCGATGTCACTGCTCGCCGGGATCATGGTGCTGTGCACGGTCTTCTCGGTGATGCCGGTGGCCGAGGCGGAGACGATGCTCGCGACATCGGGCAACGAGGGGCTCACCTTCATCTGGGTCCCGCAACTGTTCCAGCAGATTCCGGGTGGCCAGTTCTTCCAGGCGCTCTTCTTCCTCGCGCTCGTCTTCGCCGCGTGGACGAGTCTCGTGGCGATGATCGAGATGGCGTCCCGTCTCCTGATGGACCTTGGGGTCGCACGCGGCAGGGCGATCGGCATCGTCGGGACGGCCGGTCTGCTGTTCGGTATCCCGAGCGCTCTGAAGCTCGAGATCTTCCAGAACCAGGACTGGGTCTGGGGCGTGGCCCTGATGGTGTCTGGCTTCTTCTTCGCCTTCGCTGTCCTCCGGTATGGTGTGACCAAGTTCCGTGAGCAGTTCATCAATCAGGCGGGCTCGGACATTCACATCGGACCGTGGTGGGACTGGGCGATGCGACTGGTCGCGTTCGAAGCCGTGTTCCTCGCGGTCTGGTTCCTCTGGAGCGCGCGCAGCGACGATTTCCGGGAGACGTGGACACTCTTCAGTCCGTACAACGTCGGCTCGGTGGTCATCCAGTTCGCCATCGTGCTCGCGGTGCTCCTGCTGCTCAACAAGAGGATCGCCGCAGCCGTGCACGATGGGGGGACCCAGCCCGCGGCGGACTGACTCCGTTCGCGCTGGCCCCTGACGTGCGATGACGTTCGAGGAATTCGAACGACATGCCCGAGAGGCGTGGGACGAGATCCCGGTCCACTTCAAGGAGGGCGTGGACGGATTGACCGTGCGCCACGACGCTCCCGTGCATCCGGAGCACGCGGACGTGTACACGCTTGGCGAATGCCTCACGGAAGAGCATGCGTCGGACTTCGGGAGTGCGGAGACGACGCGATCCATTATCGCCCTGTACTGGGGGTCGTTTCGGACGCTTGCCGGCAAGAACCCCGACTTCGACTGGGACGAAGAGATCTGGGAGACGCTGACGCACGAGCTCCGACATCATCTCGAATCCCTCGCCGGAGACGATGCGCTCGAAGACGTCGATCGTGCGGCTGACGAGACGTTCCGGCGCTTTGACGGACAGGAATTCGATCCGTGGTATTACCAGTACTCGGAGATTGTGGGTCGCGGGTTGTTCCGGGTGGAGAACGCGTGGTACCTGGAGCAGACATGGGATCCCGACGACTTCGCGTCGGCGTCGGCCATCCCGTTCGAGTGGCGAGGCACGCGGTACGAGATTCCCCGGCCGAGCGAGCTGGGCGACGTGCAC
This sequence comes from uncultured Gemmatimonadota bacterium, assembly GCA_938030915.1. Classification (GTDB taxonomy): domain Bacteria; phylum Gemmatimonadota; class Gemmatimonadetes; order Longimicrobiales; family Gaopeijiaceae; genus UBA2589. The sequence continues at coordinate 635 of CALHIO010000153.1, read as the reverse complement.
TTCGTTCTGGTCGACGGTGTGGATGTTGATGGCACGCTCGAACTCGTCCTCCTCCGGCGCAGATCGTGGCTTCGTGCGGTCGCCCACATGATGGGCCTGCGGTCGGTAGAGGTGCTGGAGACCGAGGCGCGAGCGGAACCGGTTCCGATCGAGGGGTAGCGGAGCGCATGTCTCTTCACGATGGCTACGCACGCACTACACCCTGGGAGCTCGTATTCGAGTCCGCGGACGCGGCTCGGGACTTCGTGGCTGCCGTGGGCGAGGAGGCTTCAGGCCGGGGCGCAGACCCCGGGGCTCTGGAGTCGTTTCTGACCATGGGAACGGTCGACCACCTGATCCGCGGGCTCGAAGGCGCGGAGGACGACGTTTTCACTGTTTGGGACGCCTACGAAAGCGGCAGCGCGTTCACTGAATTAGAGCAAGCGGACACCGTGAGCTGGACAGCTGACTCGATGTACGAAATGCATGGCACTGAAGCTACTGTGGGGTTTTCGGGTGCCAGCTATTTGCTGTTCGCCTTGGAGGAGCACGCAGAAGACGTGGCCTTCTCTGTTGAGGACGCCTCTTCCGGAACGGTTCTGCAGCCTCTGGCGGAGGAGGAAGTACCCGAGGACTCGAACGAGGCTACAGCCAAA
>CALHIO010000152.1 GCA_938030915.1 uncultured Gemmatimonadota bacterium | reverse complement strand
CGCACGTTCGTCCTCCTCGGCATCCGGCACGTTGACCGAGCGCGTCACCACGTCTGCCTCGACCGCTCCCTCCGTGATTTCCCGGCCGCTCCTCCGCTCCTGAGCGCTGACCGAATCCAGTAGCCGCAGCGCCATCGCGAGATTCCACTTCGCGTCGTCGTCGTCGGGACGCATCCGCAGCGCAAGTCGGTTGGCCGCGACCGAGGCGGCAGCGTGAATACGAACGGAGTCGGCGACGTCCGCGTAGAGGGCTCGGTCGAGGCGGAGGACGCCGGTGTTGAAGTGTGCCAGCCCGCGAACCTCGGGATCCGCCGCCAGTGTCGCGCGCGCGAGCTCGTCCTCCGCGGTCGGATCGTCACCCTGAGCGAGCGCCGTGCCGAGGTTGTACCGGAGCTCCGCATTCACGGCGTCGGCGCGCGTACGCTCGGCGTAGAGCTCTGCGGCGGCTGTGTACTCACCGGAACGCTGAAGCCGGTTACCGCGCTCGAGACTGCTCCGCTCGATCGTCCACGCGAGCGTGAAGCTCACCCCGGCGAGCACACCGACTGCGATGCGAAGCCACCAGGCGCGGGTCATGATCGCCTCCGGAGTGCCAGGCCGGTGTCGAAGAGGGCGTCGAGCAGCAGGAGCAAGAGTCCCACGAGCACCAGCCAGCTGGCGGGATCCCCCGTAGGCTCGATGATCGGATCGGTACGACCGGAGAGTGTACGGAGGTCCGCGACGAGCGAAGCGATTCCGTCGTCACCGTCGATCTCGTAAAACGCGCCGCGGCCGGCGTCGGCTACCTGACGAAGAAGTCCCTCGTCGTAGCCAGCGACCACGGGGGAGCCCGAGCCGTCGAGCAGCGGGGCGGTCGAGCCCGTGAGGGTGAGGGGCGCACCCGCGGATGTCCCCACACCAGCTGTCCATACGATGGCACCTGCATCGACCGCGGCGCGCGTCGACGCGATCACGGCCTCCGCGCCATCGTGCGTCTCTCCGTCGGAGACCACGAGCACGATCGGGATTGCGTCGGGCTGCGCCCGTTCGTCCCACGCGCCGACGGCGTCATCGATCAGGGCACTGAGCGAGGTGCCCTGGTCCCGTGTGTTCACGAGGTCCGGCACGATCCACGGCGCGAAGAAGCTGACGACCTCTCCGTCGTCGGTCAGGGGCACCAGCCGATAGGACCAGTCTGCGAACATGCTCAGGGCGACGCGATCAGCCACGCCGGCGACGATGACCTCCTCCACCAGACGCTGGGCCCGGGAGATCCGGCTCGGCTCGACGTCGGTACCGGTCATCGAGTGCGATACGTCCACCGCGATCATCACATCGACGGGCGTGGTCGGAGCTTCCTCCGGGACCTCCGGTGTGACCCCGGCCGCGACCCCGACCAGGCATGCGACCGCGATCAACCCGGCCAGAAGGCGCACGGCCGGGAAGCGCTCGAGGCGACGGCCGATCAGCCGTAGCGCCGCGGCCGGACCTCCGTAGGCATCGACCAGCCGCACGCCCCGGCGCCACTGGCTGAGGAGGGCAAGCACGACCACGAGGCAGAGCGTCGGTGCCAGGCCGAGAAGCTCGGGACGCGTGAAGGTCATGGCAGCACTCCGAGGGGCGAGCCCCGCAGCGCGATGGCCGCCACCGCCAGCGCCAGCCCGATGAGGGCGAGGAGCCAGCGGTAGGGTGTGGATTCGATGCGCTGAATCGTGGCTTCCGAGGGCTGCACGCGCCGATCGATCTCCTCGTAGATCTCACTCAGCGCGTTCACGTCCGTCGCCTGGAAGTACTCGCCGCCCGTGATACGCGCAGCCTGTGTCAGCACCGTTTCCATCGCGTTCTGGTCGCGTCCGCGCTCCTGCCCGATCGCGACCGGATAGATCGTGACACCCACGGCGGCCGCGGCCCGGGCAGCGAGGTCCGGCATGACCCCCGCCTTGTTGTGCGCTCCGTCGGTCACGAGGATCAGGATCTTCGACTCGTGCGGTGTGTCTTCGAGGAGGCCGGCCCCTGCAGCGATCGCGCCCGCGATGTCCGTGCCGTCGGTGAGCAGTCCGACCTCCAGCTGGTTCACCGCGTCGAGCACGACGTACCCGTCGTGCGTGAGGGGCAAACGAGTCAGGGCTTCTCCCGCGAAGGCAACCAGGCCGATGTCGTCGTCGCGAGCGTCGATGAACGACATCGCCGTCGTCTTGGCCACGTCGAGTCGACTCACTCGGGCGCCCATGTCCTCCGCCCACATCGACGTGGAGAGGTCGAGCGCCAGCGCGATCCCGATGCCCTGCTCCTGCGGTTCATCGAAGACCCGGATCACCTGCGGTCCAGCGAGCGCTCCAATCAGCGCAGCGAACGATCCGAGGCGCAGGACGAACGGCACCCATTGAAGCCAGCTTCGCCCCGCAAACCGTCCGAATCCTCGATCGGCGGTAGCCATCGTCAGAGCTGCAGTCGGTCCGGGTCGGAGCAGGACGCCCACAGGAAGCAGGGCGATCAGCAGGAAGAGCCACGTCGGCTGTGCGAAGTCGAGCGTCATGGGGCTTCGGCCCCTTCGACCCACCTGCGTACGGCGCTCAACTCACGCTCAGCCTCCTCGGCGTCAGGTCGGTCTCCTCCGAATTTGACTTCCTCGGCGTGCTCCATGACTCCGGTCAGAGGCTCGACTTCGGGTATGGGCACGAAGTCGGGGCGGCGGACCGCGGTCTCGAGGTCGCCCATCAACTCGGTGCTGGTCCGCGCCGGACCCCATCGCTGGTCGAACACTTCCACGAAACGACGCGTGATGTCGCTGGCGCGCGTGTAGAAGGCTCGTACGTCACCGCCCCGGTGCGGGCCCTCCTCCAGAAGAGCATCGAGGGCGGCCAGCGTCGCGAGACGAGGGTCGGGGGCCGCCACCGGGCGATCGCGGATCGCGACCCAGACGGCATGCGCGGAGGTACTCAGGATGCCGATGAAGACGATGCCGAAGAGGATGGCCAGGATCGTCGCAGGCCAGTGTCGCTCGCCTCCCACCACGTCGGCGACGGGCCGAGGCTGGACCCCGTTCGAGGCATCCTCGATCTCGAGCACGGAGGCGACCCAGAGGGGTTGTGGCGGGATCATCAGCATGCGTGCGGACGGCGTCTCGCCCGGCTCCGCCCGGAATGCGGACCAGCGTCCGACGAGGTCGCCGTCGCTTGCGAATCCAGCCGATCGCGCCTCGCTGCCTCGTGCCGCAAAGATCGGAAACTCGGGTACGGCGATGCCCCCGACCTGAAACGCCATCAGGGGATACGTCACGGTCAGACGGACGCCCCCGTCCACACCGTTCTGCGATGTCCAGCGCACGGATTCGAAAGACTCGAAGTCGGACGAGTCGAGGGAGTCGGGGACGAAGACGATCGTGCCCGGAGCCATGTCGATCACGAAAGAGAGATCGACGAGGTCGCCGATCCCGACCGTGTCGTGTGAGAGCGTGATCGCGGACACCGAGACCGTCGCACCCGTCTCCTGAGCAAGGGCCGGTGCGGCCGTCAGGAGAAGGACCGTCGTCAGGAGTGACGTCAGAGGTGCCGTTCGGACCGTACGTCCAGGCCGCCTCACCGCTGGATCCTCGCCCGTCGCCGGAAGAAGCCGATGAGGGGGGGCAGATACTCTTCACGCGTGTCGATGTCGACGACGTCGAGCTGGAGATCACGGAAGAGGTCGTCCATCCGTGCTCGCGTCTCACGGGTCTGCGCCTTCCATGCCTCGCGCACTTTGCGGCGACTCGTGTTCACTACGCGCCGCTGGCCCGTTTCCGGGTCGTCCACGGCGAGCATGCCGACACGAGGCAGCTCTCCGGCCGCGGGGTCGATCAGGCGAATCGGTACCAGGTCGTGGTACCAGGCGAGCTTCCGTGCCGACCGCGTCAGCTCGGGATCCGCGGCCGCGCCGGTCAGGAAATCGCTGATCAGGAAGACGGTGGTTCGCTGCCGAAGAACCTTGTCCGCATACCGCAGTCCAGCCGAAAGCGTCGTGCCTCGTCCATCCGGCTGATACGTCAGCAACTCGAGCACGAGTCGCATTGCATGACGCCGCCCGGTATCCGGTGGGATGAAGTACTCGACCCGATCGGTGACGAGAAGAAGGCCGACCCGATCGTTGTTCGTGGTCGCCGCGAGTGCGAGGATCGCGGCGATCTCGGACGCGATCAGTGCGTTGTGCTTCGCTCCGGTTCCGAAGGCTTTCGAAGCCGAGAGATCGACCATGACGAGGGCATTCAGCTGCCGTTCCTCGACGAACTCCTTCACGAAGAGTCGACCGCGCCGTGCCGTGACGTTCCAGTCGATCGAACGAACGTCGTCGCCGGGCTGGTACTCGCGCACGTCGGAGAACTCGAGACCCCGCCCTTTGAAGATCGAATGGTACTCGCCGGAGAAGAGTGACTCGACGAGCCCGGCTGTTGTCAGCTCGATCCTCTTGAGCTGAGCCGTGACCTCGGGGGTGAAGACGTGATGCGTGTCGGCGGACATCAGGGGGAGGGGACGGCCTCGAGCACGCGCGCGATGATCTGGTCCGAGTCGATTCCACGCGCATCGGCCTCGTACGTGGTCCGAAGCCGGTGACGCATCACCTTCAGCGCCATCGCCTTCACATCATCGGGCAGGACGTAATCCCGGCCCAACAGGAACGCTCTCGCCCGTGCGGTGCGGGTCAGGAAGATCGTGGCCCGCGGCGATGCCCCGTACTCGATGAGCGCGTCGAAGTCGCCGAGCCCGTACTTCGAAGGTTCCCGCGTGGCGAAGGTCAGCTCTACGATGTAATCCAGAACCTCGTCTTCGAGTCTGACCTCCGACACCGCCTTTCGGGCCGTGGCGATCTGATCGACGGTGATCACGGTGTCCACCGGAATGGGGTTACCCTTGGCGACGCGCCGGACGATCTCCTTCTCCTCACCCCGATCCGGATATCCGATCTCGAGCTTCATCGCGAAGCGATCGAGCTGAGCTTCGGCGAGAGGGTATGTGCCGTGCAGCTCGACCGGGTTCTGCGTGGCGAGCACCATGAACGGGTCTTCGAGGTGGAAGGTCTCCCCCGCGATCGTGACCTGACGCTCCTCCATCGCCTCGAGAAGCGCAGCCTGAACCTTCGGTGGTGCGCGGTTGATCTCGTCGGCGAGGATGATGTTCGAAAAGATCGGCCCCTTCTGGACTTTGAAATCCCCTGCAGACTGGTCGAAGACAGGCGTGCCGACGATGTCCGTGGGGAGCAGATCCGGCGTGAATTGGATGCGCCGGAAGTCCGTGTGGATCGCCTCTGCGAGCGTCCGAACCATCAGCGTCTTCGCCAGGCCAGGCAGACCTTCCAGCAAGATGTGGCCCCCGGTCAGGAGCGCGACGAGCAGCCCTTCTACGGCTTCATTCTGTCCTACGACGCGTTCATGAACGGCGTCGGAAACACCGTTGAGAATGTCCATGCCGGATCCGGCGGTGGCTTGCTCCAAACCTCACTCCATGGTCGGGGTCCCGGCCGGTCGTCCGAAGGTTCGTGACCGGTCACGAGGGCGCCGAAGTGCGGTTGGGTGCGACCCACGCACTTCGACGGGGCCCGACAATGTCCCGTTGCCGGCGTACCGACGCCAGAGGGGTCAGTCTCCGGCGGGAACCAGCGCTTCGATCGGCCGCGCCGGGTCCGGCAGCGAGGTACGACGACGACGGAACCACTGGACCACCCGATCCTCCTGCACCGCGAGCGCGGGGACCACGATCATGATCAGGAGCGTGGCAAACAGGATTCCGAATCCGAGGCTCACCGCGGTTGGAGCCAGGAACTGGGCCTGGATGCTCCGCTCGAAGATCAGCGGCGAAATCCCGAGAAAGGTGGTCAGGGACGTCAGGAAGATCGGCCGGAAGCGTTGGCGCGCGGCGTTGAGAAGCGCGTCCTCGAGGGTACGACCGTCCGCTTTTTCGGCGTTCACGAAGTCCATGAAGACGAGGGTGTCGTTCACGACCACACCGGTGAGGCCGATGATTCCGAAGAGGCTGAACAGTCCCACCGGCACGCCGACCAGCGCGTGGCCGATGAGTGCGCCGATGATCCCGAAGGGAATCGCCGACATGATCACCAGCGGCTGCACATAGGAGTTCAGCGGAATCGCGAGGAGCGCGAAGATGCCGAGCAGCGCCAGCAGGAAGCCTCGGCCAAGCGATGCGAAGGTGTCGTCCTGTTCCGCCCGCTCACCGCTGAGGCTGAATGAAACCGACGGATGACGGTCTCGGAGGGAGGGGAGGACGGCGCGTTCCAGCTGCCGATTGACCTCATCCGTGGTGACGATCGTCTCGTCGGCGTCCGCCGTCACGGATACGATTCGTTCTCCGTCCCGTCGGGAGATGCTGGTTGGCGTGCTACCCAGAGACACGGCCGCGACCTGTTCCAGGGGGACGCGGGTGCCCTGAGGCGTCGAGACGCGAAACGACAGCAGGTCGGCGATCGCGTCGCGCTCCGACTTGGGGAGTCGCACATAGACTGGAACCTCTTCGCCGTCGCGCTGAAGGCGCTGTACTTCGGAGCCGAAGAAGGCACTGCGTACCTGATTCGCGAGCTCATCGAGGGTGATGTCCAGGGAGCGAGCTTCGGGGCGAAGGTCGAGCTGGAATTCCTGCTCGCCCAGGTCGTCCGCCGTGAGGATGTCGAACACCCCCGAGAACTGCGCGAGCTCGGCGGCGACGTCGTCCGACGCCGCCTCGAGCGCGTCCGTGTCGTCGGAGGCGAGCTGGACCGCGATCGCTTCCGCCACCCGGAAGAAGTCCGACGTGATCGAGAAGGAGCGCACGCCGGTGAGCTCGGGTAGCTCTGCGCGCCATGCCGCCTCGAACTGCGAAGGCGTGAAGGCACTGACCTCGGGATTGGGCAGCTCGACGATCAGCGACGCACGGTTCGACGCGGAGCCTCTCGGCGTGTCGGTCTGCCCCGGTCCACCGCCACCGCCACTTCCTCCCACGACGGAGTAGAGGTTCTGAATGGGAGCGGGGTGATCCTCGGGCAGCTCGGTCGCAAGACGGTCACCGGCCCGAAGGACCGACGCCTCGATCTCCTGGATGACCTCGAGCGTTCTCTCGACCGGAGTCCCGGGCGGCATCTGAAGATTCGCGGAGACCGTCTCACCCTGAATGGAGGGGAGGAACGAGAAGGGCAGGCGCCCGCCGCCGATCAGGCCGAAGCAGATGAAGATCGACGCGACGGCGCCGGACATGATGACGCCCGGGTTCGCGATGCTGTACTTGACCGCCCGGGTGAGCGGGCCACCCACGAAGCGCTGAAGCCCCGCGTCGACTCGCGCGCGGACCGTGTTGATGCCCCGCACGATCGGGTTCGGACGGCGTGTGCTGGCGCTGTCGTGTGACAGGTGCATCGGCAGGATGAAGAGGGCCTCCACCAGGGAGAGGAGGAGAACCATGATGACCACGAGCGGCAGGTCGATCAGGAGTCGCCCCAGCGTACCCTCGATGAAGAGCAGCGGCGCGAACGCGACGACCGTCGTCAGGACGGCGAAGACGACGGGACGGGCGATTCGCAGGGCGCCGACTTCGGCCGCTTCCAGGAGGGGCCGCCCCTTCTCACGTTCGGCGAAGATGTTCTCCCCCATGACGATCGCAT
>CALHIO010000151.1 GCA_938030915.1 uncultured Gemmatimonadota bacterium | reverse complement strand
TACGCCGTCGAGCTGAACCGTCTCATCGAACTCGAGATGGAAGGGTCGGTGGGCTGATGAGCGAGACTGCAGTGAATGAAACGGAAGCGGTGGAGGGGGTCACCGAGGCCCTCAATGCCGGTGCCGTCGAGAGGCTCGCCATCGGCGAACCCGAGTGGGTGCGCGAGCGACGGGAGGACGCCTGGTCCGTGTACCAGGCGACCCCGATTCCGACGACTCGTCTTGAAGAGTGGCGGTACACGGACCTGAAGAAGGTCCTCGATCTGGGCGGACTCCACCTCTCCACCGCGGAAACCGCGCCTGATGATCCGGCCGCCTGGCCTGCCCGACTGCGCGATACGATGGAACAGGACCGGGACGCTGCCGGCCATATCGTGCTGATCGACGGCCATGTCGTGCACACCGATATCGATCCAGGGCTCGCCGCACAGGGGGTCGTCCTGGACTCGCTGCACGACGCGCTCGAACGGCACCCCGAAGCCGTGAAGTCACATCTCGGTCGGGTGGTTCCCGCGGAGGACGGCAAGTTCGAGGCGCTCAACATGGCGCTCTGGGCGGACGGGATCTTCGTCCACGTTCCCTCGAATGTGCGGCTCGAGATGCCGATCCGTGTCACGCGGTGGATCAGTGAGCCGGGTGCGGCCTATTTCAGCCGCGTCCTCATCGTCGCCGACCCGCACAGTCAGGTGTCGTTCGTCGATGAAATCGTCTCCGACGATTTCAACGTACAGACGTTCACGTCGTCAGTGGTGGAGTTGGTCGCTGGTGACGGGGCGGTCGTGCAGTACGTGAGCGTCCAGCGGACAGGTGGTGGGACCTTCGTCCACTCGGCGCAGCGCACCCTGGCGGAGCGCGACGCTCGCATCGATACGCTCAATGTGGGCCTCGGAGGCTCCGTACACCGGGTGGACCTGAATGCGAAGCTTCTCGGACCGGGTGCCAACTCTGAGATGCTCGGGCTGTACTTCGGCGACGGTGATCAGCACTTCGATTTCAATACCAGTCAGGACCATACCGAGCCGAACACTGGAAGTGACCTACTCTACAAGGGGGCGCTGGACGGTGACAGCCGGGCTGTCTTCCGGGGCATCATCCGCGTCTTTCCGGGCGCCCAGAGGACGGATGCCTATCAGACGAACCGCAATCTTCTGCTCTCGCCGGGCGCTCGCGCAGACTCGTTGCCGAACCTCGAAATCGAGGCCGATGACGTGAAGTGCTCGCACGGCGCGACCATCGGTGAGCTCGACGCCGAGGCGAAGTTCTACCTCATGAGCCGCGGCCTCGACCGTGTTCAGGCTGAGCGACTCGTCGTGCTCGGCTTCCTTGGCGAGGTGCTTTCGAAGCTTCCGCTGGGTGGCGTGGTGGAGAAGGTCACCGGAGCGATCGAGGAGAAACTCGCCCAGCACGGGTGACGGACGAACGATGCCTCACTGGGTGAAGGTGGCGGTCGAGGGTGAGTGCCCGGTCGGGATGCTCAAGGGCGTCATGGCCGACGGGGTGCCCGTCGTTCTCGCGAACGTAGAGGGCTCGATCTGCGCCCTGAGGGATCAGTGCTCCCACGAGGACTATCCCCTATCGGATGGAGAGCTCGAAGGGAACGACGTGGTCTGCCTGTACCATGGCGCTAGATTTGATGCGTGTTCGGGTGCGCGCAAAACTCTGCCGGCCATCCGACCTGTTCAGTCGTTTCCGGTGGAAATCCGGGACGGAGAGATCTACGTCGACGTCGGGTAGGCGGACTCCCGCAGACCGCTCGGACGCGACGACCGAGGCCTTTTGATGACTTCCGTGAACTTCGATCCGCTACGGATCCGGAAGGATTTCCCGACGCTCGCTCAGACGGTCAACGGCAAGCCGCTCACCTACCTCGACAACGCGGCGACATCTCAAAAGCCGCGTGCCGTGCTCGATGCGATCGACTCGTATTACGAGCAGGACAACGCGAACGTGCACCGGGGGATCCATGAGCTCTCGCGACGCGCGACCATCGCGTACGAGGAGGCTCGTGGGAAGGTGGCCGGGTGGATCAACGCCGCCGACCCGTCGGAGTGTATCTGGACGAGGGGAACCACCGAAGCCATCAATCTGGTGGCCGTCGCGTGGGGTCTCGACAACGTGGGCGAGGGTGACGAGATCCTGATCTCCGTCATGGAACATCACTCGAACATCGTTCCGTGGCAGATGCTCGCGTCGCGGACCGGAGCGACGCTGCGGTACATCGAAATCGACGACGATGGGCGGCTCGTGCTCGATGACCTCGATGCCCTCCTGACCGAGCGCACGAAGATCGTGGCCATTTCGCACGTCTCGAACAGCCTCGGTACGATCAATCCGGTCAAGAGGATCACGGAGGCTGCGCACGCGGTCGGGGCCATCGTCATGGTGGATGGTGCGCAGGGTGCGGTTCACACGAGGGTCGACGTTCAGGACCTGTGCTGCGACTTCTATGCGTTCGGCGGCCACAAGATGTGTGGGCCGACCGGCATCGGCGTCCTCTGGGGACGCAGGGAACTCCTCGACGCCATGTCGCCCTTCCAGGGCGGTGGTGAGATGATCCACATCGTCGGACGCGAGGAGAGCAGCTGGGCTGCCGTGCCTCACAAGTTCGAGGCAGGTACTCCGAATATCGCAGGTGCGATCGGGTTGGGTGCCGCGGTCGACTACCTGTCGGAGATCGGGATCGAAGACATCGAGGCGCATGAGCGAGAGATCGTGGCGTACGCCATGGAAAAGCTCGGTGCGGTCCCGGGAATCAGGATCTACGGGCCGACGTCTCTGGATGAACGCTCGGCGGTGATTTCGTTCACGATGGGCGACGCGCATCCGCATGACATCTCGACGATCCTCGACTCGGACGGTGTAGCCGTTCGCGCGGGGCATCACTGCGCCCAGCTCGTGATGAAACACTTTGGCGTGTCGGCTACCGCGAGGGCGTCATTCTACCTGTACAACACGAAAGAAGACGTGGACCGGCTGGTGGAAGGATTGGCTCAGGTCGCCGCGATTTTCGGCTGAACCATCTGCCCGCTTCGTCCTGTTTCGCGACGATGGACATCGCGGGAACGTGCCCTCGGAACGACCAGAGCGTATATTGCCCCCCCGTGAAACCGTGCAGGCAGTGATGGATACTCCCCAGCTCAGCTCACTCTATCAGCAGCTCATTCTCGAGCACTATCGCAATCCGCGAAACAAGGCGGAGCTCGATGAGAAGACGGTGGAGATCCACATGGCAAACCCGGTGTGTGGCGACGAGGTTCGGCTTCAGCTTCGGATCGAGGGCGACCAGATCGCCGAAGCGAAGTTCATCGGCTCCGGCTGCTCGATTTCGCAGGCGGCTGTCAGCATGATGACCACGCGGCTGCAGGGCGCCAACCTCGAAGAAGCGGATACCCTCGCGAAGCGCTTCACCGAGATGATGCACGGGGACGAGTCCGCGTCGAAGGACAAGACTCTCGGTGACCTGCGGGCGCTCCAGGGGGTGTCCAAGTTCCCTGTGCGCATAAAATGCGCATTGCTCGGCTTCGATGCGCTGCAGGAGGCGCTGAAGAAGGAAGTCGGCGAACTCGGGGGAGAGCCGCACTGACCTCGCCGGTCGAGGTTCACTCGGCCCACCTGCCCGATACTCGGGTCGGGGCTGTCACGGTCTGGACGTCACCCTACGGCGTGCGTCGGATCGAATTCGGCCCACTTCCCCGCGAGCGTCACACGGATCCTGAAGACGCCTGGCCACCCCAGTTGCGTGCGGCCGTCGAACAGTTGAAGGCGTACTTTGCCAAGGAACGGACATCGTTCGATCTGCCGCTCGACTTTTCCGGCGTGACGTCGGAGTTCCAGCGGGAGGTCTACGACCAGCTTCTGAAGGTCCAGCACGGTCATGTGACGTCGTACGGACAGATCGCGCGAGAGATCGGAAAGCCAGACCAGGCCCGGGCGGTAGGTCAGGCAGTCGGAGCGAATCCGATCCCGATTCTGGTCCCCTGCCACCGGGTGGTTGCGTCCGATGGTCGACTGACCGGCTTCTCCGGGGGATTGAAACGAAAGGTCTCGCTCCTGAAGCTCGAGGGTGTGGACGTCGATGGCGCGTCGCCGAGTAGCAAGGTCCACCCCGAGGTGATTCCACTCGATCTATGACGGCCGTGCGGCCGTCCCGGGTCAGCGGCCTTTCCGGAACGATGGATCAGGCGAGCCTCTGAAGCAGGCGAGCAGCCACGGATACGAGTCGGTCACGTAGTATCCGTACACCCCGGCGACCTCCATTCCATTGCACGCGTCGAGGTCACCAGCATCCGTCCACTCCCAGTCGTCGATGAACGTTCCGTCGTAGTCGCCGCCGGGAAAAGCACCCTCACCGGCCTGACTGACGCGTGCTCCGGGCTTCAGGGTAAACCCCGACTCGACCCGGCGGACGGTGCCGTTGTCGTTGATGTACGGGCCGTAGATCGGGAAGCCGTCGGCGGCGAAGCCAATGACTCCGGATGCGGTCGTGCCGCTCAAGTCGTACATGGCAAGCGGGTCGCCATGATAGTGATAGGCTCCGTCCGGCTGGGTGTGCGCGTGATTTGCGTCCGTACCGAAACCGTTTCCGGTAGCCATGGGGTCGTACCGCCAAGGTGTGTCGGGTTGATTGCACCCGATCCGCTCCTGACCGAGCGGTGCGCCGCCGACACCGTAGCAGGCTGCAGCGAGTAGATCGAGCTTCACGCCGTTCAGGAAGATGGCGTTGTCGTAATTGAGCGAAAGTGCCGTGGGCTGCGCGTCGAAGGTCGGCGTCGCATCGATGGAGAATGTCTCGATCACCTCGGACACGTTCGTAGCGAAGGCGCCATTCATGTTGAAATCGTGGTTCGGAATCGAGTTGCTCGTGAGGGAGCATGCGTCCGAACCCTGCAAGATTTCCACCTGGCCGGTGAACGGTCGGTTACGCCCGACATCGCGGACGTTGGCGAAGAAGCTTCCTTCATATTCGGAGCAGTCCGCGTCCTGCGAGGTGAAGACCGCGTTGGTGATGTCGACGGCATCCGGATCGAATTGCGGAAGCTCCGTGGCCGTTGAGTCGCCGCCGCAACCAAGCATCGTCAGGATGGTCAGGGTGGCTGAAAGAAGCGGGTGTCGCGACATGGCTCCTTCCCTGGTCGATCGTGGCGCAGTGAGGCGCATCGGTTCACACGCGTACTGGTTTGGAGACCCGAAAGCCGGGATCGTTAGATCGACCAGGTGTGCGGAGATCGGCCTCCTACACGAATCGATCGGGCAGCAGCCCCTTGGCCCTCGAGTCGGATCCCCCGAGTACCTGGCTGGCGACGATCTCCCCGGTGATCGGGCCAAGGGTGAGACCCAGCATCCCGTGGCCGGTCGCCAGGACGAGGCCCTCGACGCCGGGCACGGGGCCGACGATCGGAAGTCCGTCCATGGACATCGGCCGCAAGCCACACCACTCGGATCGGGGCCGAGCCGTACCCATGTCGGGGAACGCCGCCCGAGCCGCATGGGTGAGTTGACGCAGGCGTTCGGGTCGCATGACATCGTTCTCACCCGAGAATTCCATCGTACCTGCGAAGCGGATGGCGGAGTCCATCGGTGTGCAGAAGACGGAGTGCTCCGCCAGGACGCACGCGATCCGGAGCGGAGGTGCACCGTTCGGGCCGATGTCCACGTCTCGGTGGTAGCCCTTGCCGGGCTGGACCGGCACTCGAACCCCGAAAGGGCGCGCGAGCTGTCTGCTGTACGGGCCAGTGGCGAGCACCACCGCGTCGCCCCCGACCGTCTCTCCCGATCGAAGCGTCACTCCGGTCACCCGGCCGCGATGGTGGGTCACGGCTGCGACCTCCGCGCCTGACCGGATCCGTACGCCCCGGCGCTCGGCGGCAGCGGTCAGCCGGGCGAGGAAAAGAGACGGAATGAGGGTGGCAGACTCGGGATAGTGAACGGCACCGATGCGATCCGGGCCCAGCGCGGGTTCACGCCTGCGCACTTCGTCGCCGTCGATGACTTCCGGTCGATACCCGTGACCCTCGATGATTTCGGCTTCATGACGCACACCCTCCATACCTGCTTCGGTCGAACAGACCTCCAGGTATCCACCCGGCGTGTACTCGCACTCGATCCGCTCCTCCTCCAGCAGGCGTGCGAACGCCGAGAGAGCATGCCGGCCGAGCGGCGCCATCACGTGCATGCAGTGCTGAACGTGGGCATCGGTACAGTACCGGGCGAAGCCCACGAGCCACCGCCACAGTCCGGGGTCGACCCGTGGCTTCACAAAAAGGGGGCTCGACGAATCAGTCATCTGTCGAATCGCCTGAGCGATGCGGCCCGGCCGGTTGAGTGGCGGGTGACCGACCGCGATCGTGCCGGCGTTCCCGCTCGACGCACCGGCGCCCACGCGGTCACGCTCTAGCACCGTTACGGCGGCCCCGGCTCGAGCCAGTTCGTAGGCGGCGCTGATCCCGATGACGCCACCGCCGACGACGATCACATGAGGCTCATCCGGCCTGGACGGGGCTGGTCGGTTCCGCCCTTGAGCGCGTTCCGTCATCGCGACCTTCGCGCGATCAGCGCTGTGGGTCCAGCAGGACCTTGACCGAACCCGTCTTTCCCCGGTTTACGGCGGTCGACAGGGCGTCCCGGTACTGCGTCAGCGGGTAGACGTGAGTAACCATCTGGTCGACGGGCGCTCCCGTCTCGAGAAGTAGATCGTGAGTAATCTGGAACGTGTGTTCTGTTTTTCCCTGCCACGATTCATCGCCGTAGCACTGGTATCCCTGAACCTGCAGCTCATTCGCCCAGACGAAGGTCAGGTCGAGTTTCGGAATCTCGGCGGCGCATCCCAGCAGAACGATCCGCCCGCGCACCGTGGCGTAGCGCAGGGCCTGCTTGATCGTCTGCTCGCTACCGACGCAGTCGAAGATCAGGGGAAAGCCGCCACCTGCGTACACCTCGTCTCCGACGATCGGCATGTAGGCGCTCGCCCCCGTGCCGATCATCGCGTCACGTGCCTCGTCACCCGGTGCGATGGTCGAGGAGGCGCCGAATGCCCGGGCCATGTCCGCCTCGTGGCTTCGGCGCACCTGCGCAATGAGTTCGCCCTGGTACCCGATGGCCCTCAACGCCCAGACCACTCCGAGCGCGATAGGTCCACTGCCGAGCACGAGAATCGGGCCGCTACCGAGCGGCTGTGAACGCAGTGCGGCGTGCATCCCTACCGCCAGAGGCTCCATGAGTGCAGCCGTTCGATCCGTCATGGCATCGTCGACCGGGAAGAGCTGCGATTCATGGGCCACCATGCGCTCGCCCCACCCCCCGGGCAGGCTTCCGTGGTACCCGATCGTCATCCCGCGCTGGATCGGTGCTCCATCGATCAGCGTCGTGCCCTCCTCCCCGGCACGGGTACACGTTGCCGGGAGGCCGTCCAGGCATGATGGACACTGGTCGGCGCCGTGGAAGCCGCGGACCACGCACGAGACACCCGGGTCGACCGCGACTCTCTGACCCGGCTCGACCCGTGTCACTGCAGGACCCACCTCGAGTACGCGCGCGAGTATCTCGTGGCCCAGAACCGCGGGAAAGGAGCCGAAGGGTTCCATCGCGGGGCTCGACTTGAGCGTCAGGTTTCCGATGTCCGAACCGCAGATGCCGGCGAGCACGATCTCCAGCTTCACCCAGTGGTCTCCCGGGAGACCGGGCTCGGCAACGTCGGTGAAACGGACCGCGCTCAGGCCTCCGAACACCGCGGCTTCAGTGACCTTTCCGAGCGTCTTACCGACGATGTAGCTCGGAATCGAGACGTCGAACGTTACGGCCTTCATGGGACGAACATCGCAGTCGGTGGTTGGAGACGAGGCAGTAGAAGAAGACCTTCACCCTCGCGCGGAGCAAGGTCGACGAAGGTCAGGGCGCACTCCCCGAGAGCGCTCGCAGGAGGTCACGCAGAAGTCGAGGCGCCCACCCGACCACACCGACGAGGATCAGCACGGATGCGCCGACGGCTACGGCCACCTCCAGGCCAGGGATGGAGAGATCCCGCATGATCGACCGAGCGGCGCCTACGAGCCCCACGCCGCCCAGGACCGAGAGGGCCCGGGCACGCAGCGGGAGCGTGGTATTCACGCCGCCATGCTCCAGCCGGATGGGCGCGTACCCGGCGGCGATCGCCGCACCCGGATCCGCGCTGGGCGGCCGTGCGGCCTTCGGTGGTTCCGGGTGATTCGCGGAGCGCGGCACCGACAGCTGCGGGGCATGCTGTTCGTTGATGTCGAGGACGTCTCGTGCTCGAGCTTCGTCCGCCCCGCGCACCCAGAGCGTCGCGGCCGCGGAGACCGAGATGCCGAGCGAGGGGTCGTCGATCTGGAGTCGATACGGTATCCCGGCGTCGTCCAGGAAGCCGGCG
>CALHIO010000150.1 GCA_938030915.1 uncultured Gemmatimonadota bacterium | reverse complement strand
TGGTAGTGAGGCGCTTCATCGGGTACGCAGCTCGGTTCGGTGTGACGGTGGGTGACAGGCCGGCAGCAGATCGACGGCTCGACACGCTATCTGTGAGACCCCCGGCCACGCAGCTTCGCTGGCGGGGGAGGTGTGCTGGCTAGCAGCCCTCCGGTACTTTACCTGCCTCGACCGGCTTATCAATGCACCGTCTACGAATTGGGTGCGCATGTCTCATTCCGTGCGTCGGCACCTCAGCCTCGAAATCGACGAGTATGACGAGACGATTCGTCGCTGGATTCCGGGCTACGAGCAGATGCTCACTGTCGCCGCCGAGGCGGTTGCGTCGATCCGTCCTGGTCTGGTCGTTGATCTGGGTGCGGGAACGGCAGGACTCTCCGAAGCGATTCTGGAGCACGATTCGGTAGGCTCCGTCGTCCTTCTCGACGTTGATCCGGAGATGCTCGAGCAGGGTGCCGCGCGGGTCGAGCGATTCGGCGACCGGGCCCGGGCGGTTCTGCGATCGTTCGATGAGCCCTTCGAGGCGTGTGACGCCTTTGCTGCGTCACTGTCCCTACATCACATCCCGACGCTGGAGGCCAAGGCTCATCTGTTTCGCAGGGTGTTCGAGGCGCTGCCGCCCGGGGGGGTATTGGTGAACGCCGATTGCTGCATGCCGGATGAGCCTGCAGAGCGTCAGACACTCTTCGAGTACTGGGCCGGGCACCAGATGGCTCATGGGATTCCTGAACAACAGGCGTGGGCCCACTTCGACGAATGGTCCAAAGAAGACACCTACCTGCCGCTGGAGGACGAGCTGGCCGCTCTTCGAGACGTCGGTTTCGAAGCGAAGCGTATCTGGAATGCTGGTCCGATCGGAGTCGTGCTGGCGAGGCGGCCGGGTCCCGGGTAGGATCTGAAGGGAGTGCTAGAAGACGTCCGATGCCTCGTTCAGTACACGAACAGCCCTCTGTGTTTACGTGATCGTTTACCCCAGACCTCGTTGCTCATGACGCTTACTACTCGCCGGCCTTCCCTGCGTTGGACTCTTCCGATCGCCGTGCTCGTAGCCGCATCTCCGATCCACGCTCAGACGCTCAACATCGGTGGCAGCTCGTCGAACTTCGGTCGTACCTCGCTGTCTCCGGGCTTCACGCCGGACCCCTTCAGGGTTTCGGTCGTGTCGGGCGGTGCTCTCAACGTACCGACCTTGAATTTGGCGAGCGGGTGCGTCGGGTATGCGACGTCCGATCCCGACTACATCCTCGATCTGACTTCGAGCACCAGCTTTCTCGCGATCTACAACGAAGGAGAGGGGGACACGGGTCTGGTGGTGAATGCACCGGACGGCGCCTGGCACTGTGATGACGATTCGCACAGCGGCACGAATCCCCTTGTGTCGTTCTCGAACGCGCCCTCAGGTCAGTACGACATCTGGGTGACGAGCTACAGTGTCGGCGACAACATTTCGGGCACCCTTCACGTCACCGAGCTCTCGTCTCTCGCGGGTGGATCCACGAGTTCCACGGGTACGCTGAGCATTGGTGGAAGCACCTCCAATTTCGGCAGGACGTCCCTTTCGCCCGGATTCACGCCTGATCCGTTCCAGGTCAGCATCGTCTCGGGTGGAAATCTCAACGTGGCGGCCATGAATCTGGCGTCCGGGTGTGTCGGATACGCGACATCGGATCCCGACTACATCATCGATCTCTCCGGTGTGATGGCGTATCTGGAGATCTACAACGAAGGCGAGGGCGATACGGGTCTGGTGATCAATGACCCGAACGGGAATTGGTACTGCGATGACGACTCGCACACGGGCACCGATCCCAAGATCTCGCTGAACAAGGCGTCTGCAGGTCAGTACGACATCTGGGTGACCAGCTATTCGTCGGGGGACAGCCTCCGCGGCACACTCAGTGTCACCGAGATTCGCATGCCCTGACCGGGCCTCTTCAGTGAGCCCTCGAAGAGGGGTCGAGGATCTTCATGCCTAGCGGCACTCCGCGCAATCGACCGACTTCACGGATTCGCCTGCGATCAGATCGGCGGTCCAGTCCCGAAGTCGGACGCCGTCGACGACGGCCTCGTAGAAGAGCTGATCACGGATGATTCCGTGGCGGGCCCCTGGTAGCAGATAGCTGGAGAAGTCACTCGACGAGGCTTCGATGTCATCGATGTTGGCGTCGAGCAAGTCGAGCAGGCGTACGTTCCGCTGACCCAGCATGGCGAGGAAGCCGAGCTGGACTTCGTCCTCGTGATAGTTGATCTGGGCCATGCGGAGGTTCCGTGCCCGTCGAGCTTCGCCCAGGTACACCGACTCGAAGGTCCACGCGTCCGTCGATTGGCCGGTTACCCGCTCCAGCGTCGCCTGTCCGCCCCATGATGCGAGTACCGCTGGGACTGCATCGGGAGCACGGTAGCCACCGGCGGCGTCACCCAGTTGAAGGACTTCGGCCTCCGGAAAGCGTGCGGCCACATCGTGTGCGTGGACTGCGGCGCCCAGAGAGCCCGCGCTGACCCCCGTCACGAGGAGTTGTGTCGGGTCTTCGACGCGCGCGTACAGCCACTCGAGGGCAGCGGTGGCGTTCGTGTTGCCCGCATGCCGGATCTCCACGGTTCCGGCCGGCAGCGAGTCGTTCGCAGCTAGATCGTACGTGCGTGTCGCATTCCCGACGTGCACGTCGCCGGTGCAGTAGGGAACGAAGAGGACGCTCCAATCCCGGATCGGATTCTCATCCGTGTCGAAATCGAAGATCCCCGTGGCAGGCGGGGTATCCGTCTCGTCGACGAATGGATCGTACGACGGTGATCGGTCGAGTGCGCAGATCTCGCCCATCCAGCACGCGCCACCGCCCTGAAAATAGATCGCGATCTTGTCCGTCGACGCCGGACGGAACCAGAAGGAGAAATCTGTCCCGTGAGCACAACTGGTGTGGTCGCCGGCCGCGATTTGATTCCAACCGTCTGCGAGGCCGTCGAATCCCGCGCTCGTCTCGTCACCGGATGACGATGGGGCACAGCCGGCGACGACAAGCGACGTCAGAGTGAGGAGGAGCGCACGAGGGAAGCCATGAAGAGATGTCATGGTCGTATCCTTCAGCCCCGAGGCGAGCCCTCGAGCAGACCTTCGAGGGACTCTTCGCGAGCACCGTTCTCGTCGCAGACGGCGAACATCGATTCCACCGATCCGTACATGGCGACACCCGCGTAGTCTCCCGCCTTGTTCAGGATGAAGAAGCGGACATCGAAGTTCGGAAGGCCGCGCTCGTTCTGGAGGCGGCCCTCGACGGTGTTCTGTCGGATGCGCTCGAGGGCGGCCATGCCCGCGTCCTTGGGCGACATCCCATTCCGCATGTGCTCGACGATCAGGAACGACGCGCAGTTGTACAGGTTGGCTTCGCCGCGACCGGTCGACCCGGCAGCACCGATGTCGTTGTCCACGTACTGACCGGCTCCGAGGATCGGCGAGTCCCCCGCACGCCCCGGAATCTTCCATGAGAGTCCGCTGGTCGTCGTGACGCCGCAGATGTCTCCGTTGGCGTTCACCGCCTCGAGACTCGTGGTACCCCAGAAGGAGTCGGGGTCGATCAGTCCGTCGTCGACCATGGAGAGACCGGCTGTGAGCGCCGCGTCCTGGAAGCGCTGAAGGCGCGCCTCGTGCTCCGGATCGCGCAGCCAGCCGGAGCCATTGCCACGGCGACGGCGAATCGTGTCCGGATCGGTGTCCTCACCCGCTCGGCTCTGCCCACTGAGTCGTTCCTCGGGATCGAGCCAGTGGCCAGGATCGATGCGGCGCTTCCACTCGACCCACAGCGCGCGGGACCGGTCCGTGTTCAGGTCGTCCTCGATCTCGAAGCCCAACTGACGGGCGAACTCCTGCGCTCCGTGGCCGACGATCAGGTGATGGTCGGTCAGCTCGGCGACCGCCTTGGCGACGAGGGACGGGGTGCGCACGCCTTCGATCCCTGCGACACCGCCCGCCCACCGGTTCGGCCCGTGCATCAGGCATGAATCCAGCTGCACGACCCCGTCCGCATTGGGGAGCCCGCCGAACCCGATGCCGCGCTCGTCGGGATCGAGCTCGGGAATGTTCACGCCGGCGACGATCGCATCGAGGACGTCTTCACCCTCCGTGATCCCGCGGTAGGCGCGCTCGATCGCACTTTCCGGGCCGCCGTTCCGATACCGGATGCTGCTCACGTCAGCGACGCAAAGGGGTCGCGCTCGGCGGATGTGGACGGCCGGAGCCCCTTCCGGCCTGGCCTCGGCGGCCCCCAGGGCGGTCGGGGTCGCGGCGGCGGCAACGCCGGCTGCCGTGGTGCGTACGAAGTCGCGTCGGTCCATGGTCACGAACTCTTGATCAGGTCCAGGGTCGAGGGACGACACGATAGCACGGACGCCGAGCGGTCGCATCATGAGCTTTCCCCATCTCGGCATCCTGACGCTCGCCTTCGGGAGCACGCTGGAACGGGAGAAACCCACTCCTTCAACGGACGAAGGGATGGGTTTCTTCACGTCTGGAAGTATGGGGTTAGTTCATCTGACCCCTGGTTCAGACCGAGTGATGAGGATTATCCCAATTGAGGGTTCTCCAACGTCCTCACCCTCATTTCGAGTTGCTCGAGGTCACGCTTCATCTCATCGAAAGACCGGAGACGTTCCTCTAATTCATTCAGCCTCTGATGGGTGTCTCTGGTCTGTCCGTATGACTGGTACACGAATGGGAGTACGACGAAAAACGCCACGAAGACGAGAAACGCACTCCAGGTGTAGTAGTGATTCACGTGGGATTCTCCGTAAGGACAGAGTGGTCAGGTCTTGGCTTCATGGACCGAAACCTCGTGGGGACTTCGTTTCGTTCGTCTGTAGCGGATGCAACAATGAGCTTGAGTCACTGCGGATATAGTACGATTTCACTGCGTTGAGGGATGTCGGGACAAACATCCTCCGTGTGAGGAGAAAACCCCCTACACGAACGAACCCCGCCTTCCGCGTGAGCGATGGGGTTTCTTCGTATCTGCACGCATTGTCGCGAACGCGAGGTGCGAGCACGGAACGAGCAACGAGACGAGTTGCCGGCTTGAGGGCTCAAGATGACCTGACCCGGCCTCGACTCCGAGGCGGTGGCTCCGGCCAGTGACCTCGTCTGCCGCCGGATGATGAGGTCCGGAGTCAGCTGACGCGACGCGTCCGTCGATCAGTTGGCGAGGGGCGGCGTGGTCGGGGGAGGGCGGCGATGGTGCGTCGCCTGCTCGAAGGCGTATGCGATCTGGATCAGCGTCGGCTCCGACCACGCATTACCCAGCACCTGGAGGCCGGCGGGCAACGTGCCGTCACGAACGAATCCCATCGGGACCGTCAGGGCGGGGAAGCCCGTCGGTGGGGCAGGGTACTGGCTATTGTCGCCGTGGGGGGTCGACATATCGCCGACCAGCCGGGGCGGGTTGCTCCAACTCGGGTAGATGAGTGCCTGGACATCGTACTCGCTCATCGCGGCACGCAGTCCGTCACGGAAGCGCTCTTCCTGAGCGCGCCCGCGGATGCACTGCTCATTGGTATCGGGCGTGCCTTCGAATTGCAGGAATCGCTCGACCGTGGGTAGCACCGTTCGGTAGACCCGCCCGCTCTCCGCGATCTCCTCGAGCGTGCTCATCGGGGGATTCGGGATGTCCGCGAGGTAATTCTCGATGTCGTATCGAAAGCGCGAGCACCCGGTGCCCCGACGCAGTTCGTCCAGCCCCTCGATGTGAAAGTCCCGCACGACGGTCGCGCCCAGACGCTCCAGCACCGCGAATGTCTCTGCGAACCGCATCAGAATCTCGGGGTCGGCGGACTCCTTGTAGGCGATCTGACCGACCACGCCAATGCGGAGTCCCTCGAGGTCCGGCTGTAGATAGTCCAGATACGAATCCGCCCGCCGCTCATCCGCTTCGACCGTGACCGCATCCGCCGGGTCGGACCCGGCGATGACATCGAATACGCGCACAGCGTCCTCGACCGTTCGACCCATCGGTCCCCCGATGTCACGGTGAGCGTACAGCGGCATGATGCCGTCCCGACTCGTGAGGCCTTGAGTCGATCGGATCCCCACGAGTCCGTTGTGGCTCGACGGGCCTCGAATGGAGTTGCCGGTATCGGTACCGAGGCCGATCAGACCCATGTTCGCCGTGACCGCAGCCGCCGTACCGCCACTCGAACCTGCGGTCACGCGATTGAGTGCGTACGGATTGAAGGTCCACCCAGGAAGCATCGATCCGACGGTTTCCAGCGCCGTGAATGCGAACTCCGCCAGATTGGACTTGGCGAGCACGATCGCACCCGCCTCGCGGATCTTTCTCACCTGGTATGCATCGTCCGCGGCCATCGAGCCCGCGAGTGACGCTGACCCGCCGGTCGTCGGCATGTCGTGCGTGTCGTAGTTGTCCTTCACGATGAAGGGGATGCCGTGCAGGGGGCCGGTCAGCGCTCCCGTCCGACGCAGCTCCCGATCGAGCGAATCCGCTCGGGCCAGGGCCCGCGGGTTGGTCATGATGATCGCGTTGATCGTCGGCCCGCTCCGGTCGTAGGCGTCGATGCGGGCGAGGTACGCCTCGACCAGCTGACGAGACGTGAGGGTACGGGCCAGCATCGCCTCGTGCGCCTCCGCGATGGTGAGTTCCATCAGCTCGACCCCCCCGACCTCCTGGGCCGACAGGGCGCCGGGGACGGAGATGAGCGCGGTCAATCCGAGGACGATCGGGAGATGTCGCCGGAAGGCTCGGTCGACAGGATCGCGGGAGACGGTGGACGAGGTCCGTGTGCCCCCGGGAGGGAGCGGCGTGAGTCGGTTCATGGCGGCAAGGTACGGGTACCGCCTGCGGCGAGCACCCGTGCACGTGACCAGATGGCGTCGAACATCTCCTCGGTCAGTTTGCCCGTGAAGGTGTTCTGCTGACTGGGATGGTAGGAGCAGAGCAGAGTCGGCCCTCCGTCGATCGGGACCTCGACGCCGTGCCCGAAACGCACGCGGGGTCGGGGCACCTGGAGGCCTCGCTCCGCGAGCACGCGAAGGGTCTGCACGTACCCGAAGTTCCCGAGCACGACCATGACCCGAACGCCGGTCGACATGTCCAGCTCCGCATGGAGCCACGGTGCGCAACGATCACGCTCCTCCGTGGTCGGCTTGTTCGCAGGGGGTGCACACCGAACGGCGGCCGTGATCAGGACATCGTCGAGACGAAGCCCGTCGTCGCGGCCGATCGACTCGGGCTGGTTGGCAAAGCCGGCCCGGTGCAGCGCACGGTAGAGCCAGTCCCCCGAGCGATCACCGGTGAACATTCGGCCGGTCCGGTTCGCCCCGTGGGCGGCGGGAGCCAGACCGACGATCAGGACGCGGGCGTTCGGGTCTCC
>CALHIO010000149.1 GCA_938030915.1 uncultured Gemmatimonadota bacterium | reverse complement strand
GCGGTCGCCGCGTCCTGTCCGGCCACGAGGAGGATGCGCCCACCGACAGGTGCCAGCATGCCGTTCGTCCAGCCTTTCGGCGGACCCAGCTCTTCCGGGTTGATGCCCTCCCAGCCGGGCGCCTCGCTCGTCACTCGGATTCCGAACCGTCGAGGACGAGAAGCTCGCCATTGGGGGCGTGGGCCCCGACGTGACAGAAGCCCACAATCGCATTCGCGACCTCGGCCGCCCGGATGAGTCGCGGCTGACCCGCCTGATCGAGGACCGCAGAGAGCGCTTCCTGCCAGGACTTGCCCGTGTGGTGCACGATCCGGGCAACCGTCTCGTCGGTGAGAGGCGTGTCGACGTAGCCCGGACAGACGGCGTTGACCGTAATGCCCGACCCGACCGCCTCCTCCGCCATGGCTCGCGTGAAGCCGACGACGGCATGCTTCGCGGCCGTGTACGCCGAGACGTATTTGGCGCCGCTCAGGCCCGCGACTGACGCCACGTTCACGACGCGTCCCCAGCGACGGTCGGCCATGCCCTCCCATACCGCCTGCGTGCACAGGAACGTTCCTGTGGCATTGACGGCCATGATGTGCTGCCACTCGGCATGCGTGATCCGGGTGATGGGGTTCGATGTCGCCGTTCCCGCGTTGTTGACCAGGATGTCGATCCGCCCCATCGCCTCCCGGGCGGAAAGCGCCAGCTCCCGAACTTGATGCGGCTCCGTCACGTCGCATCGGAACGCAAAGGCCTCGTGCCCCTGATTGCGGAGTTCGGCAGCGATCTCGACGACCTGGCTCTCGTTGCGGGACGCGAGCGACACCTTGGCACCGGCTCTCGCCAGCGCGACAGCCGCCGCGGCCCCGATCCCCCGGCCTCCCCCGGTGATGACGGCGTTGTATCCGGCCAGTTCGCTCACTGTGCCTCTCCGTCGAGGATGGCTTCGGTCAGTACCTGTCCCAGCGTACGCACGGTGGTCCGCCCCTCTTCGGCTGACGCCTCGGCGGGCCAGCCGAAGTAGGCCCGCGATCCTCCTGCCTGCTCGAACGTTTCATGTCCGTCACGGATCGCCGTCGAGAGCGATGCCGGGTTGGGCTCTAGGTCGGCGGCCACGTCCGACCGATACAGATCCGGTCGCTCCGCCAGCACGATGCTGCCCTCGAACCGTCCCGCATGGCACGCGCCTGTCTTGAACTCCTCGGTCAGCCGTTCCGCCACCCGACGTCGAGTGAGATCGAGAAAGACGATGCGTGTCCCCTCGGGCGCGGCATCCGAAGCGTGCCGGAGCGAGGCGAGGTGTGCGGGATCGAGGTGGGCGTTCGCGATGGCCAACGTGCGGATGTCCTGCTCCCTGAGCGAGGTCGCGATCTGGATGATCAGCTCGGTTACGACCGCTCCGTCCACGGCGATCGTACCGGGAAAGTTACCGGCGAATCCGGCCGCGGTGTACCACAGCGGGGGCAGGATCAATGCGGGTCGTCCGGCGCCGGAGATCCCCTCTGCACACACTCGCGCCATGCCTTCCGCGATCACCACATCCGTCCCGAGCGGAAGGTGTGGTCCATGGGCTTCGACCGCGCCCACCGGAAGGATCGCGACCGCGGACGGGCGATCGAGGTCACGAACCTCTTCCCATGTAAGCTCGGCGAAACGATGTACGGACATTGAATTCCGGCGTCAGGGCGGTGATTGACCTCCATTCTAGCGTGCGCCTATCGTCACGCCATGACCGAACCGCCGCAGACTCCGCTCAACATCTTCGACGAATTCCTCGGGAACCATATCAGGGAGGGCCGAGGCGATCGCCGAGCGCTCCTCACGGATCGGGGGCCCAGCACCTATCGGGACGTCTTCGAGGCGTCGGGCCGCTTCGCCCGTCTGATGCTCGAGGCTGGGGTCGGTCCCGGTGACCGTGTCCTGATCGCGCTACCGGATGGTCTGGCCTACGTCGCGGCACTCTTCGGGACGCTCCGACTCGGGGCTGTCGTAGTGATGGTGAACCCGCACCTCCCCAAGGAGCAGATCGAGTACTTCTTCCGGTACACCGAGCCTCGTGCGGCCTTCGTCGGACCTGAATCCGAGGCGGTCTTTCGCGAGGCTGCCGCCGAGGTGGCGAACGCGCCCGAGGTGACGGCCATCGGATCCGCCGACTTCGACGATCGTCTGGCATCCCTGGACGTGGACGTTCCCGTCCATCCCACGCAGTCGAACGACCCGGCGGTCTTCCTCTTCAGCGGAGGTACCACCGGGCACCCGAAGGGTGTGGTTCAGACCCACGGCTCCTTCCGGAACACGACGATCCTGTACGGTCAGCGCACACTTCTCATGGGGCCGGATGACGTGACGCTGTCCGTTCCCAAGCTGTACTTCGGATACGCGACCGGCACGAACCTCTTCTTCCCGTTCTCCGTGGGTGCGACATCCGCACTGTTCCCCGAGCGCTGTACCGCCGATGCGCTCTTCGACGCCATCGAGCGCTACCGCCCGACCGTCCTCGTGAACGTGCCGACGATGGTCAACAACCTGATCAACCACCCCGACGCTTCGAAGCGTGACCTGTCTTCACTTCGGATCGCGACGTCAGCCGGCGAGGCGCTTCCCGTCGAGCTGCACCGACGCTGGGATGACCTCTTCGGCGTTCCACTCCTCGACGGCCTGGGGACCGCCGAGATGTGGCACATCTTCATCTCGAATCGACCCGACGATGTGAAGCCCGGCACACTCGGTCGGGTGGTCGACGGGTTCGAAGTCCGGGCCTGCACCCCGGACGGGGCCCACGTCGAGACCGGCGACGTCGGGACCATGCGCGTTCGTGGGGACTCACTCGCTCTCGGGTACTGGCAGGACGACGACAAGACGGCGGCCGCATTCCAGGATGGCTGGTTCGTGTCGGGCGACATGATCAGCTTCGACCACGATGGATACGTCACCTACGCGGGTCGCTCGGACGACATGTTGAAGGTGAGTGGGAAGTGGTTGTCACCGAAAGAACTCGAGAAGTGTCTGCTCGAACACGATGCGGTGCGCGAAGTCGCCGTCGTCGGCGTGGCCACGGCAGACGGCCTGGTGAAGCCGAGCGCCTTCATCATCCCTGAAGTCGGCGTCGAGGCCGGAGAAGAGCTCGTTACCGCTCTTCAGGATTGGGCCAGAAGTCGACTCGAGCCGTACAAGTACCCCCGGGCCGTGCACTTCATGGACGAGCTGCCGCGAACCCATCTGGGGAAGGTGGACCGTGGACGCCTGGCGCGAGGCGATACGTGAAGCGTGAGGCCCGTTCTCCAGGACTCGACCGGCGGCCGTGGCGCGTGACGGCCGTGGGCGTTCTGGCGGTCGGCCTGATCGCGGCCTTCACCGGAGCGGTGCCCTCGTCGCCAGCACTCGCTGTCGTCGAGGGTGTGACGACACCATGGGGATTCACCGCACACGAGATGGGTGCCCGGGCAGCGGTAGACCACCTGCCCGAGCCGATGCCGGCCTTCTTCCGGGATGCCCGCGATCAGCTGGTATGGCTCAACCCCGAGCCCGATCGTTGGCGGGACCGGGACAACACCGAAATGGATCAGGCGTGGACGTACGACCACTACGTGGATCTGGAGAACGTTCCCCCCGGTGCGATGGACGCACCGGACCGCTTCACCTTTCTGCGTTACCTGAATGAAGCAGGCCTCGAGAGGCCGGAGCGTGACACGGGCTTCCTCCACTACCGGATCCTCGAGCTTCAGGAGCGCCTCGTGCGGGCATGGGGGAGCTGGAGAGCGGCGGACGAGCACGATCCCCGTCGAGCCTGGCTCGAGGAGAGGATCGTGCACGACGCAGGTATCCTCGGCCACTATGTGATGGACGCATCCCAGCCCCACCACACGACGATCCACTTCAATGGATGGGACAGCGACACACCCAACCCCGGGGGCTATACGACCGATCGCGACATGCACAGTCGTTTCGAGCGCCTGTTCGTGGACACGCACGTGAACGAGTCGGCGGTTCGGGACGCGACACGCACGCCGACCCTCGCACTCGTGGATCTTCCCACGCTGCGTCGCGCCGTGCGCGCTCACATCGACGAATCTCATGACCGTGTCGAAGAGCTGTACCGACTCGATCGTGACCTGGGATTTGATCCGGATGCACCGGCCCACCCCGACGCCATCACCTTCACCGTGGAGCGGATCTCGAGCGGAAGCTCGATGCTCGCCATGCTCTGGTGGTCCGCCTGGATCGCCAGCGGTACCTGACACCGAAGCGAGATCCGAACGACGTGGAAACTCGAACGCTGGATTCGGGCGAGCATGGACTGAGGCTGGGGACGTCGCATGTGGGAGGTGCGGGATGGAGGAAGGGATGACGGACGGAGTGCAGTGGCAGGACACACTCGAGACGATCGATCCAACGTTGACGATGTTCGCGCTCGCCCATGGCATGGACCTTTCCCGGGGTGACGGCTATCGGAGGCTGAAGTGGTTCTCCGACGGGCTGGAGCGCGGGATTCTGATTCGACCCGCTGACGAAGGAACGCTCGCCGTGGACGTCATGGCGTGGCGCAACGG
>CALHIO010000148.1 GCA_938030915.1 uncultured Gemmatimonadota bacterium | reverse complement strand
GGGGCCGCCACTCGCGCTGCGCTTCCCGAGCGCGGGGGTCGGATTCGTGGTCGTTGCCTCTGCAGTGATCTTCTTCGTGTATTACGTCGGCCTCCTCGGCGGTGAGGCACTCGCTGACCGGCGTGTCGCGAGTCCAGCGGTCACGATGTGGCTGGGTAACGTGATCTTCTTCCTCCTCGGTGTCGTTCTCCTGCGAAGGATGGGGCACTCCTCCGGAACCAGTCGAACAGGCCTCGGTGAGGCGATCGTCGGTTTCTTCGGCGGATCGGGCGCCCGGTCGAGAGCGCAGTCCTGATGCGCATTCTCGATCGGCTCGTCCTGAAGAACTTTCTGCTGCTCTTCTTCCTCTTCCTGCTTTGTGCGCCACCCCTGTTCGTGCTGGGCGATCTCGCAGAGCACCTGGACGACTACATCGACCGTGGTCTGTCTCTGGGGGAGGTCGCGATGTCGTACGTGTACCTCTATCCCCTGTTCATCCAGTGGTGCTTCCCGATCTCGGCTCTCCTGGGGACGGTGTTCACCGTCCACTGGATGACGATCCACCGGGAGATCGTGGCGTCGAAGGCGGGCGGGATCTCGTTTCACCGTCTGGTCGCGCCCCTCTTGCTGGCGGGCGTTCTCCTCACGGGCGTGGCCCTGGCGCTGACCGAAATCGTCCCACGATCGAACAAGATCTCTGCACAGATCCTCCGCTCGGAGACGCCCGGGCGGTCGTGGCGCTCCGACTTCGTCTACCGATCCGAAGACGGACTCTCGTGGCAGGTCAGTCGTCTGACTGCCTCAGACGGACGGATGACCGATGTCGTGATCGAGCGCCGCGTCTCTTCAGAAGAGAGGGGCCTGCACGTCATCGCGGAAGGCGCGCGGTTCGACGAGGACGAGGGATGGCTTCTGGCTCAGGGCTTCCTGAGAACGCTGAGCAGCGACAGCACCGAGATGACGCTGGAATTCGATCGCCTCGTCATGGCGGACCTCGTAGAACGTCCGGAAGAGCTACTGGAGGTGCCGCCCGAGCCCGACGAGATGACGTACGCGGAGATCAACCGCATGGCAGCGATCATCCAGCGCACGGGAGGGAACGCGAACGAACTCCTCGTGAAGCGCGAGCAGAAAATCTCGATCCCGGTGACCACCCTGATCATCATCTTGTTCGGGGCGCCGCTCGCGACCAGTAGCAAGCGTGGGGGTGCCGCGTTCGGGATCGGGCTTTCGCTCGCGACCGTGCTCGTCTTCATGATGCTGCTTCGGGTGGCCGGCGCACTCGGCGAGGCCGGAGCGGTCTCTCCGTTCGCGGCAGCGTGGATCCCGAACGCGGTGTTCGCCGCGGCCGGGCTGGTCTTCATGATTCGGGTTCGAACGTAGCGAGCAGTCCCTGCTCCAGCGTCCCGGTCATGATGGATTCGACCGGTCCCCGCAGCCGCACGTTGAGCGACGCATCCACCGTGACCTGCATCCGCCCCCCCGGCATCTCGACCATGATCTCTCCGGGGTCGAGCCCTCCCACGAGCACGAGGGCGACCGCTACGGCACAGGAACTCGTCCCGGAGGCCGAGGTGCGCCCGACACCTCGCTCCCAGATACACGCCTCTGCGCGTCCTTCCGAGACGCGCGCCAGCTGTACATTCGTGCCATGCGTGATGGCGGGATGGGTCGACAGGAACCGACCCAGAGGGGCGAACCATTCCTCGGTGAAGTCGACCCCGCTGGGCTCGGCCAGGACCACCAGATGCGGATTCCCGACCGAGATGGGGACCACGTGAAGCACGGTGTCGTCGGGCCCCGACATGGTGAAGGGTGGACCGTCACCGGCGAGGAGAGCGGGGTCGGCCAGAATGGCTTCGGGCCCGACTCCTGGCGTGCCCATGTCCACCGAAATGTCGAAGGTGCCCGCCTGCCTGCCGTGCACCTGCATTCTCACCTCGGCTCCTCCAACACGGGCATCGATGACGTCGATCATCGGATCGCGACTCGCGAGGTACGACGCCAGGACACGCAGGCCGTTTCCACTGCGCTCGAATTCACCACCATCCGGGTTGAACATGCGGAGCGCGACCCGAGCGTGGGTGTCCACGTCGTGTCGATCGTCCGGCGCCACGACGACGATGCCGTCCGCCCCCACCCCCCGATGAGGATCACACACGCGCCTGACATGTTCGGCCGTGGCACGCCACGAGACCTCGCGGCCACCCGGCGTTTCGTCCCGCTCGAAGACGAGGTAGTCGTTTCCCAGCCCGTGCGCCTTGTAGAAGTGGCGCGATAAGCGCGGCCGCGGTGGCCAGCGTCCTGCCCCGGGGGAGTGCGACATTCGACGCCTTCGAGCGTGATGATGGGATTGCGCCCGGAAGGTGCACGCATCGCTGCAGGTGCGCACCCCGCCCCCCCCGCACTGCGGCTGAAACCTTCCCGCCGACCGGACGTAGGGACCTCTGGTCGCAACCGATATGTCGCTTCGGGCGTCCAAGGGAATGTGGGTGGTGTGGGATGGGATGGGCTCAACCGGGCGGCGATGATGATGATGATGAGGATGGGATGGGCGGCGGCGACCGCCTTGATGGTGCTGGTATCGAACGAGGCCGAGGCCCAATCGAGGCCGTTGGCCGGACTCGAGGCGGCGGAGGGTACCCCCTCCGCCGCCCGGTCCATCACCCGGGGCGCACCGCGTATCGTGCGTGGGTGCTGTACGACCGGGCCTCTCTACCTCGATGCCACGCGTGTCGGCGATTCCGATATCGACGTGGACGGCGTGGCCGACGAGGAGGCGTGGGCAGAGGCGTCCGTCGCCACGGACTTCGTCCAGTTTTCCCCGAACGAGGGCGATCGTGCGACCGAGCGCACGGAAGCCAGAATCATCTACGGCGATGACGCGGTATTCGTCTTCATGCGGGCGTTCGATACCGAGCCCGATCAGATCGTCGGGCAGCTCACGCGTCGTGACCAGGATTCGTACTCGGACCTACTGGGCGTCGTCATCGACTCGTATTTCGATCGGCGGACCGCATTCCACTTCGCGGTCAATCCGGTCGGTGTGAAGCACGATATCTATCGCTTCGACGATACGCAGGAAGACTCCGGCTGGGACGCCGTGTGGGACGTCGCTACGGCCCGAATGGAGAACGGTTGGACCGCGGAGTTCCGGATCCCTTACTCCCAACTGCGCTTCCGTGATGCGGAGGTACAGACGTGGGGGATCAACTTCATGCGTCAGATCGCCCGAAATGACGAGATGGCGGTCTGGGCGCCGACCGCGCAATCGGACGGAGCGATCGTCTCACGGTTCGGCGAACTCCGGGGCCTGGAAGCCCTTTCGGCACCCAACCGCCTGGAAATGCTTCCGTATTCGGTGGCGTCCCTGCAGCGGGCCCCGGGGGACCCCGACGACCCGTTCTACAGCCGAAACGCGACAAGCGGGACCGCTGGCGTGGACCTGAAGTACGGGGTGACATCGAACCTGACGCTCGACGTCACGATCAATCCGGACTTCGGTCAGGTCGAGGCCGATCCCGCCCAGGTGAACCTCAGCGCATTCGAGACGTTCCTCCCTGAGCAGCGCCCGTTTTTCCTCGAGGGAGCGAGTATCTTCAACTTCTCACTCGCCCTCGGTGACGGCCCGGAAGCCAACGAGTCTCTCTTCTATTCGCGCCGGATCGGTCGCCGCCCACAGGGCTGGGCGAGTCCGCAGGGTGGATACGTCGATATGGAGGATCAGACCACGATCCTCGGAGCCTGGAAGCTTTCTGGAAAGACCTCGGGTGGCTGGTCGATCGGCGCAATGCACGCCGTGACGTCGGAGGAGCAGGCGAGCATCGTCCCGGGCTCCGGACATCCATTCGATCAGACGGTCGAGCCGTTCTCCAACTACGGAGTCCTGCGCGTCCAGAAGGACTTCCGCGAAGGGCGCTCTGCGGTCGGCTTCATCGGAACCGGACTCATGCGAAACGGCTCGGCGGCGGACGATCTCCAGTTACGGTCGAATGCGTGGTCCGGGGGCGTCGATTTTCGTCATCGCTTCGCCGCCGATACGTGGCAGGTGACCGGCTCCCTGCTCGGCTCGCATGTGACGGGGTCTGAAGAGGCGATCGCCAGGACGCAACGGTCACCCGCGCGCCTCTATCAGCGACACGATGCCGGACACGTCTCGTACGACCCGACGCGCACCTCGCTGAGCGGCGCGGCGGCGAACGTCGGCATCATGAAATTCGCAGGGGGATTCTGGCGCATGGGGACGGGTGTCCAGACCCGAACACCCGGTTTCGAGGTCAACGACGTCGGGTTTCTCAACAATGCCGATTTCATCACCTCGTGGGGCTGGCTCGGGTACCATCATACGCAGGCCCAGGGACCGTTCCGACGCTGGATGGTGAACCTGAACAGCTGGAATCTCCTCGACTACGACGGAAACCGCATCGGGACCGGGGCGAACATCAACGTCAACGGTCAGTTCCGGAACTTCTGGCATGGGTACCTGGGCGTGAATCAGCAGTTCGAAGCCCTCTCGAACGGTGCGCTCCGCGGAGGGCCTCTCTTGCGGCAGGAAGCACGAACCAATGTCTGGGGCGGCTTCGGTACCGATGGTCGCAAGGCGGTGCAGTTGAACCTGAACGGCTGGGCGAACGTACGACCCGAGAGCGATTCGTGGGCGTACGGGATTTCCCCGAATCTGCGGATCCGGCCGTCCGGACGAACCACGTTCAACGTGGGGGCGTTCGTGAATCAGAACCTCGATGACCGGCAGTGGGTGCAGCAGGTAGCGACGGATCGCGACCACTACGTCTTCGGTCGGATCGATCAGACGACCCTGGGCCTCACGGCGAGGGTCGACTACGCGTTCACCCCGACGTTGTCACTCCAGTTCTACGCGCAGCCCTTCGTCAGCGCTGGATCGTACTCCGCGCTCAAGCAGGTCGCCGACCCGGTAGCGGCGGCGTATACCGACCGGTTCTCCGGACTCGAGACCCGAATGGAAGGGGGGCAATACCACGCCGATCTGAACGGGGACGGGACCGAGGAGGCGATACGGAATCCCGAGTTCAACGTCAAGCAGTTCCGTTCCAACGCGGTCCTGCGCTGGGAATATCTGCCGGGATCGACCCTCTTCTTCGTCTGGTCACAGGGGCGAGACCATTTCGCCCGCGACGGTGCGTTCGACTTCGAGCAGGACGTGCGGAGCCTCTTCTCGGTAACGCCCGACAACATCTTCATGATCAAGGTCTCGTATTGGATGAGTCGTTGAACTGATCCGGAAACGGATGTAGCGTAGAAGGACAGGCAGGGGCGATTTGAGGCAGATTGCGGCCCGCAGGACGTGTCGAAGCTGACGCGCCGGCGAAACAGCTAAAAAGCCGAAGCCCCGGCGCGTAATGCGCACGGGGTTTCGTCGTTGGGAGATCATCCAGTGAAGGACATGAACACTCCCGCTTCGCGGGGTGAGCGCATCGACGCGCTCGATCGTGCACTCGCCGAGCGGATCCTCGTCCTCGATGGGGCGATGGGCACGATGATCCAGAGGCACGCGCTCTCGGAGGAGGACTTCCGGGGAGACCGATTCCCCGACAGCGAGGTGCCTCTCTCGGGCGCCAACGACCTCCTGTGCCTCACACGGCCCGACATCATTCGATCGATCCACCGCGCGTACCTCCTCGCGGGGGCCGACCTCGTCGAAACGAACACCTTCAGTGCCAACCGGATCTCACTGGAGGACTACGACCTCGCGGAGATCGCCGAGGAGTTGAACCATGCTGCCGCGCTCCTGGCGCGCGAAGCCGCGGACGCCGTCGAGGCGGAGCAACCCGGGCGGACGTGCTGGGTTGCGGGTGCGCTCGGTCCAACCAATCGCACCGCTTCCATCTCCCCCGACGTCGGTGATCCGGGGGCGCGAAACGTGACCTTCGACCAGCTGGTCGATGCCTACGCAGAGCAGACACGGGGCCTCCTCAGCGGCGGGGCTGACGTCCTGCTCGTCGAGACCGCCTTCGATACCCTCAACGCCAAGGCTGCCCTCTACGCGATCTCGATCGTGCTCGAGCAGCTCGGCGCAGACGTGCCGGTCATGATGTCGGGCACG
>CALHIO010000147.1 GCA_938030915.1 uncultured Gemmatimonadota bacterium | reverse complement strand
CCGCCTTCACCCCGACATGGATCTGGTTGGGGTTGTTGCCGTACCTCGAATAGAGGAGCTCGCCATCGTCCGGAGTCGCCCAGTGGAACGTGGCGCTCTGTACGATCGGCGGCACGACAGGGGCTCCCGGCGTCCGGTCCTCCGAGCCGCCATGGACGCCGATCGTCGCAGGATGAAGGTCGTTCGTGTGCTTGACCATGGGTTATTTTATCTCAGAAGCTACATGAGGTGGGCCACGAGGCGACTCAGTGCGTGCACCCGTCCGGACTGCGGGCTGCGGAAGGCAAGCCCCCGAGAGAGCAACGACTCCAGGGCCTCCTCGTCGACACCCTCGGGCGCGATCCGTTCGACAGCATCCGCCTCGACCGAGCCCTCACGCTCCAGCCGATCCCAGACGCGCTGCTCGCCGTCGGTAAAGGTGCCCACGAGCGTGAATCGCTCCGGCTCGACCTCCACGACCGCAGCCAGATGCTGACGCTGGAGCACACCCTCGACCTGCGGGTGATGCGGCTCGCGGACACCGCGAAAGACGAAGAACGCATCGCGTGCCTCATCCGCCAGGTACTGCTGGAGAAGCTTGGCCACGACTTCGTCCGCGCAGGAGAAGTCGATGATCCCGACCTCGGAAAAGTCGATCAGAGAGATCGACAGCGTACCAGCCCCCTGCAACTGGGTCTCGATCGCCATGCGCACAGCGCGTCCGGTCGGGCGCGTGACCAGGCTGGAGTAGAGAGACGTCACACTTCGCTGCAGAACCTCACCGACATCGATCGCGATAGGATCGGGAGCGTGGGCACTCATGGCTGGACCGTCGCCGGCAGAATGATCCCGATCTGAGCGCCGGGAAGCGGAGCCATTCCGTCGACCATCGGCGGTGAGTCGTCCCAATCGGGGACCTGGGAGATGCGGGCCGTGCCGCTGCGCACACTGATCAGGCCGCTCCACTTTCGCACCTGCTTCCGGATCTGTTGCAGCCCCTGCCCCCGGCCGGGGTCGGCGAACCGCGTGAGCCCGTGCAGGAATGCGGCCTCCAGCGCCGTGGAATCGCTCCACCGATCGCCGTACCGGGCCGAGTGCTCATCGGAGAGCGAACCCCGGAATCCGCGCCCCCGGTCCATCACTGAGATCACGATCACGAAGCGACCGAGGCGCTTCGCCCAGTTGTACGCCTGCGCTGCGACCCATCCGGGTCCGTCCGCGTGCTCGATGATGTTCTGACACACCTCCGAGAGCATCACCGAGAAGGGGATCACGCTCGCCGCTGGATAGCCCAGCTTCGACGTCAGAATCTCGCCTGCCCGCGTCTGGACGCGATCGACGATCTCATGCACGTCGTGGTTGGTATCGATCGCGGTGATCTCGAGCAGCACATCAGTCGGCCGCGCGCCTCCTCGACGGGCGGGCGTGTCGAACTCGAAAAGCTGATGCGCCTGATCGTGGAATCCCATCCGGCCGAGGTACCCGAGAACGTCCTGACTTTCGGGCAGCTCGATGTGAGGAAAGGTCCCGGACGACTCCCCGGCCAGAGACCCCGCGAGCAGGAGCGCGACCATCCCGTTCGGATCGACCCACCGAAGGTGCCGGGCATCGAAGAGGACGCGCTCACCCTGACGGCGAACGACCTCGTCGAGAAACTCGTCGATCGTCGCGTGATCGAGTGACCCGGGTACGGATATGACGTTCAGAGCTCTACCTCGGTCGAGGAATCCAGGTATGTACCCCCGCCACCGTCGAGCGGCACGTCGGCAAGACGATCGACGAGGCCCACCACGCCGTGGTGATCGAGATTGGCCGCGGCGACACGGTTAGCGGATTCGGCAGCCCGGACCTCGCCGACGCCGGCGAGGAGCCGCCCGCACATGACCGCCCCCCAGATGTCGCCGCACCCGGTTGGATCACCAGAGCGCGGATGCAGGAGAGTAACCTCCGAGACGAGGGTTCGCCCCTGTGCCCGGTACGCGACCGTCGCGCCACGGGATCCCCGTGTCACGCACGCTATACCCGGCCCCGCCTCGAGCACGTCCTCGAGGGTCTCGGGGCCGTCCGAAGCACGGGTGAGCAGAGAGAACTCGTCTTCATTCATCTGAACGACGTCGAAGCATGCGTACCACGCACGCCAGTCCTCCAGGACACGCGGAATACGAGTGCCATCCGGTTCCGTGCCCAGGAAGAGTGAGTGCACGTCGGCGTATACGGTGGCCTCGACCCGGCGACGAAGATCCTCAAGAGCCGCCAGCCCCAGCTCGTGACCCGAGATGAAGTTCAGGAGAACCGCATCGCACCCAAGCAGGGCATCCACGAGATCCGAAGCGTCCCAACCCGAGACGCCCCCCGACAGGTACTCCGTCCGTCGCTCGCCATCCTGATAGATCAGCTCGACGCGATTGTTCGGCTCGGGCACGGTCGTGAGTCGGAGCTCACACCTCGGGATCGACGCCAGAACCCCTTCTGCCTCGTGGAACAGATCCTCCCCGACCCGGGCCACGACGCGCACACCCCAATTCGCGGGCAGAGTCGCCGCTGCCGCGGCAACCGAGTACCCAATGCCGCCCCAACCTTCGATGGGTTCCCTGTCGACCGGGACGATCCGGTCGAGAACCATCGTCCCGACGATCCCCAGCGTATGGGAACGCGCCGTCACGCCACCCGATCGATGACGAAGACACCGGCCGCTCCGATCACACCCGCGGTGGCCGGGAGAGCCCCGGACACGACCCGGCACGCACCCACGGCGCTCGGGAACGCGCGCCGCTCGATGGATTCGCGAAGAGGTCCGAACAGGTGCTCACCCGCCCGCGTGACGCCGCCGACCAGTACGATCATCTGAGGATTGAAGAGGTTCACGACGTTGGCGAGACCGATACCGAGGAGGTCCGCAGTTTCGCGGATCAGGTCCGTCGAGAAGCCGTCTCCCTGAACGAGCGCCTCATAGACGGTCTCCGCCGTGATCTGCTCGAGGTCTCCCCCGACCAGATCAGGCAGAATCGATGTCCGGCCGGATGCGAGTCCGTCGAGGGCTCTCGCCGCGATATTCGGCCCGGAGGTATAGGCCTCGAGACATCCCCGGTTGCCGCACCGGCACAGTCGACCTTCGAAGTTGATGGTCGTGTGACCGAGTTCGAACGCGCTGCCGCTCACTCCACGCATGAGTCGGCCCCGTTCGATGTACCCGCCGCCGATCCCGGTCCCCAGCGTGACGCCGACGAGTGACCCCACACCCTTCCCGGCGCCCTGCCACCATTCGCCGAACGTTGCGCAGTTGGCGTCATTGTCGAGGGACGCAGGCATCTGAAGCTTCTCCGAGATCCGGGTCCGGATCGGGAAGCCGTCCCAGCCCAGATTGGGCGTGGTCACGATGACGCCCCTGCCGAGATCCAGAGGACCGGGACATCCGATCCCGACACCTGCGAAGTCGGACCTCCGCCCCCGCTCGGCTGCCAGGGTTTCCTCGATGACCTCGTTCGCCATGACGACGATCCGCTCGACGGCGTCATCCGGTCCCCGCGACGCCTGCGTGGCCTCGGATCGGATCGACGTGGGCTGCCCCCCGGTCGCCGGCACCGCGGCCACAACGAGGTTCGTGCCCCCGATGTCGACGCCCAGAACCCAGCGACCCTTCATGATCGCGGGGTCAGCCGTCGCCGAGGTTCAGGACGGCGAGGAATGCCTCCTGAGGGATGTCGACCGTGCCAACCTGCTTCATCCGCCGTTTCCCCTCCTTCTGCTTCTCGAGAAGCTTCCGCTTCCGCGAGATGTCACCACCGTAGCACTTCGCAGTCACGTTCTTACGAAGGGCCTTGACGTTGGTTCGGGCGATGACGTCGTTGCCGACTGCGGCCTGCAGCGCCACGGCAAACTGCTGCCGCGGGATCAGTTCCTTGAGCTTCCGGACGAGGTCCCGGCCGTATTCGTAGGCCTTGTCCTCGTGGATGATCACGCTGAACGCATCAACGGGATCACCGTTCACGAGCACGTCGAGTCGAACAAGCTTGTCGGGGCGGTACTCCTTGAACTCGTAATCGAGCGCCGCGTACCCGCGGGTGCCACTCTTGAGGCGGTCGTAGAAGTCGAGAACGATCTCCGAGAGGGGCAGATCGAAGTCGAGTTCCACCCTCTGCGTATCGAGGTAGCTCATCCCCTTGAACACGCCCCGTCGATCGTGGCAGAGCTTCTGCACGTTCCCGATGTACTCGCTGGGGCACAGGATCCGCGCTGAAACGATGGGCTCGGAGATCGAGTCGATACGCCCGCGTTCTGGGAGCACCGTCGGGCTTTCGACATGCACCGCGGAGCCGTCCGTCAGCTCTACATGGTACTCCACGTTCGGCACGGTCGTGATCAGATCGACGCCGAATTCACGCTCCAGCCGCTCCTGGATGATTTCCATGTGGAGCAGACCGAGAAATCCGCAGCGAAAACCGAAGCCGAGAGCGACCGACGTCTCCGGCTCGTACTGCAACGACGCATCGTTGAGGCTCAGCCGTTCGAGGGCGTCGCGAAGATCCTCGTAATCGTCCGAATCCGTCGGATAGAGGCCCGCGAAGACCATCGGGCGCGCCTCCTGATAACCGGGCAGAAGCTCCGTGGCCCGGTTGTCGGCGTCCAGGATCGTGTCACCGACCTTGGTGTCGGCGACCTCCTTGATCGCCGCGACGATATAGCCGACTTCACCCGGACCCAGCTCTTTCTGAGGCACGCGCCCCAGACGCATGCAACCGACCTCGGTGACCTCGTAACGCACATCCGTGTTTCCGAACGTGATGCGCATCCCGGGCTTCAGAATTCCATCGACGACCCGGACGGACGGGACCGCCCCGAGATACTTGTCGTAGTAAGAATCGAAGATCAGGGCTCGCGCAGGCGCAGAGCGGTCCCCGTTCGGAGCAGGAACCCGCTCGACCACGGCTTCCAGAATCTCCGGAATGCCGATTCCCTCTTTCGCGCTCGCCAGCAGAATGGTGTCCGGGTCGACTCCGAGGAGGTCGGCGACCTCGTCGCGACGACGCTCGGGCTCCGCTCCCGGAAGGTCGATCTTGTTGATGACCGGAATGATTTCCAGGTCGGCCTCGAGCGCGAGGAAGAGATTCGACAGGGTCTGGGCCTGCACCCCCTGAGTCGCGTCGACGACGAGGATCGCACCTTCGCAGGCGGCGAGTGACCGTGAGACCTCGTACGTGAAGTCCACGTGCCCGGGCGTGTCGATCAGATTGAGCTCGTACTCGACCCCGTTCGAGGCGGTGTACTCCATCCGAACAGCGTGGAGCTTGATCGTGATTCCGCGCTCTCGTTCGAGCTCGTTGTCATCGAGCACCTGCTCGCGCATCTGACGCTC
>CALHIO010000146.1 GCA_938030915.1 uncultured Gemmatimonadota bacterium | reverse complement strand
TCGCCATACCGAGAAAGCCGGCCGCCGCCGCTGCAGCGAGCCCGACCGCGCCATCCGGACCGATCCAGACGGCGAACGCATGAGCGGGCAGCGCCCAGAAGCAGAGGTGAGCCAGCAGCTTCCGCCGATCGACCCGGTCGGCCAGTACGCCACCCGTGACGGTGCCAAACGCCTGAGCCGACAGGTACACCGTGAGCGCGATGGCACCGAGTGTCTCGGATCCGCCGGATTCGGCCACGATAATCGGTTCCATCGTAAGGAAGACGCGCTGGACGAAGGCCATCACGGCGCTCACCCCGAAGATCAGTCCCAACGGACCCCTCAGGTGGCGTAGTACCTCGGCCGGCGCCGCGGGCGGCGGCCGGTTTGCGTCGCGCGACTCCTCTCGACCACTCGGCAGACCCAGATAGACGAGCGGCGCAACGAGCAATACGGGCAGCGCCGCCACCCAAAGACCCTCCATACCACGCGACTGGGCGAGCCAGACGGCGAACACCGGTCCGACTGCGAACCCGACCGAGCCACCGAACGAAAACACGGAGTAGCGCGCGCCACCCCCCTTCCCTGCGGACACACGGACCGCGTACGACGCCCCGGGGGGGTGAAACGCGGCAGACCCGATCCCCCCGATGACGAGCAGAATCAGCAGCGACCAGAATCCGGAGGCCCACGCGATGGCGGAGACGAAGACACCCGACACGATCGGCCCGAGGACCGCCAGCCCAC
This sequence comes from uncultured Gemmatimonadota bacterium, assembly GCA_938030915.1. GTDB lineage: Bacteria > Gemmatimonadota > Gemmatimonadetes > Longimicrobiales > Gaopeijiaceae > UBA2589. The sequence goes on along the minus strand of CALHIO010000146.1, from coordinate 4,501 downwards.
GCCGCCCGTACCGGTCCGCGAGGAAGCCGAAGAACGGCTGGGGTAACGCGGCGGCCACGGAGAACGCGACCGCGAGGGTCGCAGCCAGCGTGATCGACAGACCGAGATCACCCATGATGCGCGGCAGCAGCGGCGGGACGAACGACGCGTACATGTCGTTCACCGCGTGAGCTCCAGCGACGACGAGCGCCAACCGAACGGCGGATCGATCGCGATCCGGGGCGGCCGTCACATCCGCTACTCCATGCACCGTCGCTGCGACTCGGCGTAAGAGGGCCTGAGCGGCACGGGGCCGCGGGAATCAGCCCAACGATACAGCGAGCCGATGGGGACTTCTACCGACTGGCGTGGATGCCCGGTGACCCTAACGTTTCGCATCTTCAGCGCAAACCGATCCTGCACGGATCCTCAACCGACCCAGTGCCCCATGCCGATCTCGACCGACGCCGCTCTCCACGGCTCGCCGCACTCTCGTTCATCCCGGGCCCCCGTGAGCCGCATTCCCCGTGTGGCCTCGCTCGTCGCTCTCGTCGTCGCGGTGGGGGCGTGCATCGCACCCGCGTCGGAGTCGAACGCCGACCCGGCGTTCGAAACCACGACATACGCGCCTCAGAACCGGCCCGACGTTCGGGGCACGATCGGCGCCGTGTCTGCGGGTCATCCGCTCGCGGCTCAGGCCGGCCTCGAAGTCCTGAAGGACGGCGGGACCGCAATGGACGCGATTGTCGCCATGGCCGGCGTCCTGGCCGTCACGCGGCCGCACATGAACGGCATCGGCGGCGACGCCTTCGGTATCTTCTACGACGGCGCGTCCGGTGAGGTCACGGCGCTGAACGCGAGTGGCCGCTCCGGCGCCCTGGCTACGCCCGAGTTTTTCACCAGCGCCGGGCACGATGAGATTCCCGGTGTGGGCCCACTCTCGGTCAGTGTGCCCGGAGCCGTAGCCGGCTGGGTCGACGCCCATGATCGCTACGGTACCAAACCGTTCGACCAGCTCCTCGAGCCCGCCATCCGCTTCGCGCGCGACGGATTCGCTGTCTCCACGCGCCTGGCGCTCGACTTCGAGGCTCAGGGTGTGGACCTCAACGAGTACGGCCGGGCTCTCTATCTGCCGAACGACGGCGCCCCGCCCACGGTTGGGACGATCCTTCGGAATCCGGAGCTCGCCGCGTCACTCGAAGCCATCGCCCTCCGCAAGAAAGCGGGTTTCTACAATGGCCCGATCGCGCAAACGCTGGCCGACTTCGTCGAGGCTCAAGGGGGACACCTTCGCGCGAGCGACTTCGCCAACCACACATCCACGTGGGTCGAGCCGCTCAGGCTGGACTATCTCGACCACACGTTCATCGTGATGCCGCCGAGCACTCAGGGGCCCGCCCAACTGGCGCTCATGGAGATGTCGAAGAGCCACGACATCCAAACCATGGGGCACAACTCGGCTGAGTACCTGCATACCCTGATCGAACTGAAGAAGCTGGCGTTCGCGGATCGAGATCGCTGGATCGCCGACCCGGAAAAGGCCGACGTGCCGATCGCGCGACTCCTGGATCCCGAGTACCTGAGGAACCGGGCGACGCAGGTGGACCCGCGTGCCGCGGCCGAGTCGGTGGAGCCTGGTTTCGGTGACGACCACATGGCCACAGACGCGGATGATCGGGATGATGCCGGTGACACGGTGTACCTGACGGCGGTCGATCAGTGGGGCAACGCGGTGAGCTGGATCCAGAGCAACTTCGCGGGCTTCGGCTCCGGCCTTCTCGAGCCGGAGACGGGAATCCTCCTGCACAACCGCGGGTCCCTGTATACGCTCGACGACGGGCACCCCAACCAGGTCGCGCCGGAGAAGCGCCCGTACCACACGCTGTCTCCCATGATGGCGCTTCGGTCCGACGGAGACTTCGCGTTCACCCTCGGAACGCCGGGGGGCGACAGCCAGCCGCAGTCGCTGCTGCAGATCACGCACAACATGCTTCTGTTCGGCATGACCCCTCAGGAGGCCATCGAGGCTCCACGATTCCGATCGATGTCCGGCGTCCGGGTCTCCATCGAAAACCGCGTCGCGGACGCATCACTCGAGGGCCTGATGTCGCTGGGGCATCAGCTGAACGTCATCCAGGGTTGGACCGCGACCTTCGGTGGCGCTCAGATGATCGTCTACGACCGGGAGAATGGGGTGCTCACGGCCGCCGCCGATCCGCGACGCGAAGCGTATGCCCTCGCGTACTGAGGCGTGAAGACCTTCTTCGTACTCGGCGCGCTCTTCGCTGCACTCGGTGTAGGCCTAGGAGCGTTCGGCGCCCACGCGCTTCGCGCTGCACTTCCGCCGGAGGACCTGGCCACCTTCGAGATCGGGGTGCGGTATCAGATGTATCACGCACTCGCTCTGATCGCGGTGGCGTGGGCAAGCACCCAGTGGCCCTCGGGCGCCACCACCATCGCCGGATGGGCCTTTGTCGCGGGGATCGTGATCTTCTCGGGCAGCCTGTATCTCCTCGTCCTCTCCGGGCAGCGTTGGCTCGGCGCGGTCACACCGATCGGGGGCGTGTCCTTCCTCGTCGGTTGGGCACTCCTGGCCTGGAGCGCCTGGCGGGGGTGACGACCGACGTGCAGGAACGGATCGCGCATGCGACCGCGATTCTGGGCGAGGCGCGTCGGGTCGTCGTGCTCACAGGTGCGGGCGTCTCCGCGGAATCCGGAGTCCCGACGTTCCGCGGTGAGCGCGGTCTGTGGCGGTCGTACCGGCCGGAGGAGTTGGCGACCCCCGAGGCGTTCCGGCGCGACCCGGCACTCGTATGGGAGTGGTACCAGTGGCGTCGAGGACTGATCGCGGAGTGCGCGCCCAACCCCGGCCACCATGCCCTTGCCCGACTTGCCCTCCAGCGAGACGGCGTGATCCTCGTGACCCAAAACGTCGACGGCCTGCACCACCGCGCGGCCCGTGAGGAAGCTGGACGGCTCGGAACCGCGGACCCGGAGCCTGCCTTCCCGCTCGAGGTCCACGGCGCCATCCACCGTGACCGCTGCTCGGGGTGCAGCCGCGTGACCGACGCCACTCCCGGAGAGGAGCCCGGACCACCGCGATGTGTATCGTGCGCATCACCGCTCCGTCCCGACGTCGTCTGGTTCGGCGAATCACTCGATCCGACCGTGATCGGAGCGGCACAGCAGGCTGCGCTCGACGCGGATGTCTGTCTGGTGGCGGGAACGAGCGCCCTCGTCTACCCGGCCGCTGGCCTCCCGGAGCTTACGCTTCGAGCCGGAGGTGCTGTCGTGGAAGTCAACGTGGGTTCCACGCCGGTGACAGACGCGGCCACCGTCTCACTTCACGGTCCGTCGGGTGAGATCCTGCCCCTGATCGTGGGCGGCTGACCGCACCTCCCTTCGCCGGCGCTCAGGCGGAGCCCAGCACCTTCACGAGGGTGTCGGCCGCGACATTTCCTCCGGACAGAAGGACGACCACGGTCCCATCCGTCTCTGGAGGCGTCCAGGCACCGGCGAGGAGGGCGGCGAGGGCAACAGCACCGCCACCCTCGACCACCATCCGCAGCCGTTCGACCGCGAAGCGCATCGCATCTGCGATCTGCGCTTCAGAAACCGACACGTGCTCATCCACCCGTTCGCATACGAGGTCGAACGAATACCGGTTGTCGAGCCCGATGCCTCCGGCGAGCGCGCTGGCGAGCGTCTCTTCTTCCGGGAGTTCCACAGGATGGCCCGCGCGTACGCTCTCGAGCATCACCGCGGCGTGCGCCGCCGATACACCCACGATGGACGTCGACACCCCCGCTTCCTCCAGGCCACCCGCGATCCCCGCGATGAGGCCACCGCCGGACAGTGGGGCGAGAAGGGCCGAGAGTGGGCCGCCCCCGAGTTGCTCTGCGATCTCCAGCCCGATCGTCCCCTGCCCGGCGATCACCCAGGGATCATCGTACGCCGACACGTACACGCTACCGGACTCTCGTGCCGCGGACACCGCCGCAGTCTCGGATTCGTCGAACGTCTTCCCGAGGAGGACGGCGTCGGCTCCGCCCGCACGAATCCCCTCGAGCTTCACGGGATCCACCCATTCGGGGACGAAGACGCGCCCGGGGATCCCTGCACGCCCGGCGACGTAGGACACCGCTCGCCCATGGTTTCCGCTCGAACAGGCGATGATGCCCGCAGCCCGCTCCTCCGGGCTGAGCGATTCCAGACGCGCGGCCGCACCCCTAACCTTGAAGGATCCGGTGACCTGAAGGCACTCCGCCTTCAACAGAACCTCACGGCCCAACAGGTCACTCAACGCCGGCGAAGGAAGTAGCGGGGTCTGGCGGGCATGACGCTCGACCTGCGCTCGCACGTCAGAACTCCGAGGCAGCCCGGACTCTCGTGAGACGCTCCTCATGCCCCCGATATCTCTCGATCTCGTGCCGCGAACCCCTAGAAGACGACCCGCGGCCGCTCCTTGAGCTCGGTGATCCACAGGCCCGAGTTCAAGTCGGACGAGTAGATGCGACCCTTG
>CALHIO010000145.1 GCA_938030915.1 uncultured Gemmatimonadota bacterium | reverse complement strand
CGAAGGGGCTCGTGATCGACTTGGACATTGAAGATGAAGCGTTCCGGGTGGCGGCCAGTGAGTCCCACCTCAAGCAGCTTCTGATGGCCCTGCTTGACAACGCCGTGAAGTTCACGCCGGGAGGGGGCTCAGTCGGCGTGCGGGTGCGACGGGCTGACGACGGTGCCGCCGTCGACATCGAGGTTTGGGATTCGGGGATCGGGATCGATCCTGAAGATCACGAGCGCATCTTCGAACCGTTTCTCCAATTGGACCACGAGAAAACGAGGCACTTCGAGGGCTCGGGACTCGGTCTGGCGCGGGCTGCAAAACTGGCGGAGCTGCATGGAGGGTCCATCAGCGTTCAGAGCGCGTTGGGCGAGGGGGCCAGCTTCACTTTTCGATGTCCTGCCGCTTAAGAGACCGGCTCAGGCTGGCGCTCGTCCAGGCGAACTCCTCTCGTAGACTCCGGCATCGCAACGACCCCAGGTTGTAGGCATACGTGTGACGCGTCATCTTTTGAGGCTGGAAGTCAGCCTCTTCAGAGTAGATCCATTGATCGCCAAAAGCCCTCCCCACCTTCTCGTGGTAGAAGACAACGATCTCAACTACGAGTTGTTCGAGGTCATCCTCGAGTTAAGGGGCTTTCGCCTCTCCCGGGCGCGGTCCGGTCGGGAGGCGTACGAACTCGTTTCGGCCGACCCACCCGATCTGGTGATTATGGATGTAGGACTTCCAGATGTGGATGGTATCGACCTCGTGGCGCGGATCAGGCAGGATCGCGCGAACGCCGAATTGCCGTTCGTATGCGTGTCCGGGCACGCCACGGCTGAGGATGAGGAGCGGGCCGCTTCCGCGGGGGTCGTGCGATATCTCACCAAGCCGATCAACACGCGGTCGTTCGCGCAGGAGATCGAGGAGATTCTCGGTGAGGTCCGGCCCGGGGACGCCCACGGCGACAATTCAGATGGGTGGAGCACGAGCCCCGGAGTGGGTAGGAGACGGGACATACCGTGAATGACTCTGTCCCGCGGATTTCCACCCTCCCCCGTGGGTGGTCCGCGCGCGGAGCGACGGCTGTGGTGTTCGTCAGCGTTCTGGGCGTCTTGCTCTTCGTGGACCGGGTGCAGATGGATCGTGCGATTGCCCTGGATGATGAGCGTCTGCGTATTCTCGCGGAGGAGTTCGCGATTCAAGTTTCGTCCGAGGTGGTCCAGCGTCTGGAACTGACCCGAGGGCTTGGCGCCGTGGCTCAGGCCGACCCCGACTTCGCTGCGGATCGTTTTGACGATCTCGCCTCGAGTCTCGGTAGGGACCTGCCAGGACTCATCAGTCTTCAGTTGGCGCCTGGAGGCGTGGTGCGTCATGTCACGGAGCCGGACCGGAACAGTGCGGTCATCGGCCTGGACCTGTTCTCCAGTGCAAACGACAGCGCCGCGGCGAGGGCAGCGGTGTTCGGACGTCGAATGGTGATCCAGGGCCCCTTCCCACTCACGCAGGGTGGAACCGGAGTTGTGGGTCGGCGGCCCATCTTCCGATCAGGCGTCACCAATGTCACCGGATCCTCTGACTTCTGGGGCTTTGCGACGGTGGTCTTCTCTATCGACGCGATCATCGAGGCGGCCGCATCCGAGTTCATACCCGAGGATGCCTTGTTCTCGCTGGTGGCCGGGTCCTCTGTGGACGTGGATGGTGGCTCTACCTCGCTGTCTTCCCGGGGCGTCCGGCACGTTTCGGTTTCGGTGGCGCTCCCCGAAGGCGCGGTGTGGCGTGTAGAGGTGGGTCGATCCGGAGCCCTGCCCTCGGAGCTTCTCTTCTGGCGGCCGTGGCTGTGGGCGCTGGGCCTGATGTCCACTCTTCTTGCAGGCTGGGCTACGGCTCGAATCTTCTCGTTTCAGAGTAAGCTCCGCACTCAGGTCGATATGGCGACCCGCGAACTGAGTAGTGCACTGAGGCGAGCGCATGAGGCCCAGGAGAGTGCGACGAGCGCTAACAGTGCAAAGTCCGAGCTCCTGCGGAGAGTAAGTCACGAGTTTCGGACACCGCTCAACGCGATCCTCGGGTATTCGGAAGTGCTGCTCGATCACACCGAGTCCGGGCTCAGCGAGAAGCAGGTTCGCTGGATTGCGAACATCGAGAGTAGTGGACGTCACCTCCTCAGTCTGGTGAATCAACTCCTCAAGTTCACCAGGGGCGAGCACAGTAGTGATGAAGACACCATCGGACCTCTCCTGATCGTACCTATCGTGTCGGAGTGCATCGATCTGATTCGACCGGATGCGGAGGCACGAGCGATTCACATCGAGGTCGCACTCGACGAGTCGAACGAGTTACCGGTGATGGCCAACATCACGTCACTGAGGCAGGTGCTCTTGAACCTCTTCTCCAACGCCGTGAAGTACAACCGAGAGGGAGGCCTCATACGAGTCAATGCTCAAACGACATCTCTCGGCCGTCTCCGCGTGACGGTGGAAGACACGGGTCACGGACTCAGCTCAGATGACCAGCGCTTGGTTTTCGAGCCGTTCAGCCGGTTCACGAGAGGCGAGAGTCCCGATGTCGAGGGGTTTGGTCTGGGACTCTTCATCACTCAAGACCTCGTTCGCCTCATGGGTGGCGAAGTCGGGGTGACCTCGCAGTTGGGGCAGGGGTCGATGTTCTGGTTCGAGGTACCGTTGGCTGAGTAGCGCACATCCTGAGGTTTGAGGAGATACTTCTTGGTAGCGGGTTGGATGGTCCAATGCTCGGTCAGATCCCGCTCTCGTCCCTCCAGGGCTTCGAGGTCGAGCCACCGATACGATCGGACGAGCTGTCTCAGACGGGAGGCGCTTCGACCCATGCAATCGGTGACGAACCCGGCGCGGCATATCTTGCTCACGCATGCCTTTCCCCCGCAATGTTGGCCGGTCGCCAGCGTCCAACGGTTAGAAGCTCATGGCCCGTATCTTGATCGTCGAAGACAGTGATCAGCTTCGGAATGGCCTCGAGCGAGCTCTCACGCAGGCCGGTTATGATGTCGTGACGGCAGAGAACGGAGGTCGAGCCATCGCGATCTTCGAGTCATCGGACCCGACCTCTCCGGGCGTCGATCTCGTTGTCACGGACATCAATATGCCAGAAACGGATGGCATCGAGCTGATCCTGTCTCTTCGCGAGAGGCAGCCCGCTCTGCCTGTTCTCGCGATTTCCGGAGGGGGCCTGGTTCCGAAGGAGCATCTCCTCGAAGACGCGCACGCTTTGGGCGCGACCGAGGTTCTCGAAAAGCCCTTTCTTCTACCGGTGTTCGTGGAGGCGATTGAGCGGCTGCTCCGCTGAGTCGGTCGCCGGCCCCCGAGGGGCGAGCGGCGGCGTTCTCTTCGGATCAATACCGAGAGCGGATTTCGAGAATCTCGTCGATGATGGAGAAGAAGGTCTCGAGCAGCTCCGGATCGAAGTGGCGTCCCGAGTCTGCCCGCATCATGTCGAGGACCTCCTCGACGGGAACTGCGTCTCGGTAGGGTCGGTCCATCGTCAGTGCATCGAAGAAGTCCACGATTGCGCAGATGCGTCCCTCGAGAGGGATGGTGTCGGCCGACAACCCCTTGGGGTAGCCCTTGCCATCCCAGCGCTCGTGGTGAGAGAGTGCGATGCGTTCACCCATCTGAAGGAGCGGAGAGTCCGAACCGCTCAGGATCTGTGCCCCGAGCGTGGTGTGCGTCCTCATGACCTCCATCTCCTCGTCGGTCAGCTTTCCCGGCTTCAGGAGGATCGCTTCCGGCACGCCGAGCTTTCCCACGTCATGCATGGTCGCCGCATGACGAATGGTCTCGACATCCCTCGGAGACATGGCCATCGCCCGAGCGAGGCGCTCTGAATACAGTCCGATTCGTTCGATGTGGTGCGCCGTCACCTGATCCTTGAACTCGGCGGCCAATGACAGGCGGCGGATGGTATCGATGTGGGCTTCCATCGTGCGCCGCTGCGCCTCCGCCATCTCTCTCACGATCGTACGGAGGTTCGCCGTACGACGCTCGACTTCCTCCTCGAGACGACTCTTGCTGCCTCGAAGCTCATCGAAGCTCCGCTTCATTTCGATCAGCCACTTCGAACGCATCTCGAGTTCTTCGCTGTCGAATGGCTTGATGACGAAGTCGTTCACGCCGCACCGGATCGCTCTCCGCCGACTTTCCGGCTGTGCCAGGCCCGTGACCATGATGATCGGCAGGTGCTGTGTTTCGGGAGTACTCCGGATTCGCTCGGCGACCTCGAATCCGTCCATGTGAGGCATTTCGCCGTCGAGCAGGACCAGGTCGAAGTCGAGCAGCAGCTTAGCGAGGGCTTCGATCCCGTCCTCGGCGGTGTCCACCTCGTAGCCGAAGGATTCCACGACGCGTGCCGTAGAGCGTCGCAACGTCTCATTGTCGTCGACCACGAGCACGCGCGGGCGAGCTTGTGAGGTTTGGATCACGGAAAATCTCGGTTGTAACACATCCGTTTGGGAGGCAGAGGTTAGCCCTTGTCTCGGGTTCGCTCAATGGACCGTCCCCGGTGCCGCGAGCGGCACCCTCGGTCTCGGTTGTATCCTGTAAGAGCTGGTCTGACACATGCGTCCGCAGCGTGAGGACACACCATTCATCATGGTTCTGATCCCGCTGATACCGCACTCAGGCGAGGTTGGTGGACATCGGTCGGGAAAGCCCGCCGCGGAGGAGTAGAGGAGGATCATGTTGTGATCTCTCGAGGTCGGGGTAAGGAGGCGATACATCGGGTCGTCTGGCTCGCCGTGGTGGCAACCGCGCTCTGGGCGTTACCGAGCGCGGGACGGGCGCAAGTCGTTCTCGACGTCTCCGGTTCGGGGTTCAGTGAGCGCACGAGCTCGGCGGCTCTGCTTTTTTCGAATGACCGGCTGAGGGCGGGTGTCGAGCACGTCAATACGTCTGTGAATACGCTCTCGGCAGCCCTCGCTATGTCGTCCGGCCCTGTGGCACCGACACTCTTCGCCACGGCACGCGGTGATCTGGAAGCCAAAGTGCTGCTTCGTCCGAAAACGGGGCTCGGTATCCTCGCGGGCGTTGGGCGGATGGCCGGGGTTGCGGGTGAGGGCGACGAGACCGTTGCCTACCTGGCGCCGGAATGGGTGTTCGGAGGCGAGTTCCGGAACGAGGGGATGTACGCGTTGGGACTCGAGGCGGTGCGAGTCGGCGACCAGGAGCGCATCGGGTGGCTCGGCGCCGCGAATATTTCGGGGTGGTTCGCCGGTGTGAGTCGCGTCTGGGAAGGATGGCGGGCCGTGACCGGCTACGTAGCCCGGGATGCGCCCGCCGCCCGCCTCTTCGTCATCGATCAGCCCGGATTTCGTCGGACCGAGGTGTTGGCCACGCTGCATGCCCGGGGCCTGGGCAACTTCGACGCCATGCAGGCGTTGCGGGGGCGCAGGCACAACGTGTCGGAATCCACCGCGCTCGGCCTGACCAATCCGTTGAGGTTCGCCGGAGGAGACGTCGACGGGCGCGGCCGGGATCTCGTAGTCGGGATCACTCACGTCGAGACTGCCTCGACGGAGTCCCTGGACGTCGAGTTGGACAAGTACGTCAGAGCCTCCTCGTGGCTCGGCCTTGGAACCAGGCTCGAGGAGCGAGATGGATCGAAGGTGACGTACCTGAAGCTTCTGGCGGGCCACACACCCGACTTCCGTTATGCGCTCGGCTCGGGCGATACGAAGATCCGCTTCGAGTTCCTGATGGCCCTCGACGGTAGTGGGAGCAGAGCGCTCCTGAGATTCATCCAGCTGTTCTGAGGCTCATCCGACTGTTCTCAGCCGGCTCGCGGAGTCATGCGCTCGCTGCCGTCACCGCTCCCTATCGTGCCGTACGACCGCTCCGCCCTGCATCACGAAGAAGACGCGCTCCATCGAGCTGATATCGTCCAATGGGTTTCCGGGCACCGCGACCACATCGGCGAACTTGCCGGGCTCCAGGCTTCCAACGTCGTTCTCCCAGCCCATGATGCGGGCGTTGAGGCTCGTCGCTGCGGTAATCGCGTCCATCGGGTCTTCCCCGTTCTCCACGCGAATCGCGAATTCGCGAGCGTTCTGTCCGTGGGGGAAGACGCCCGCGTCGGTGGCGAATCCGATCGGCAGCCCGGCCTCGAGGGCGCGGCGGAAGGTGGCGTTCCGGTAGCGCATCATTTCCGTCGACCGCTGGATCTGCGCTTCCGGGATACCCATCGAGGCACCCTCGCGGGGCACTATGACGCCCACGTACAGAGTAGGGACGTAGTAGGTGAAGTCCTGGGCGAGCAGCATCTGGATCCCCTCGTCGTCCATCATCGAGCCGTGGTCGACGGTCCGAACACCGGCACGGATGGCCGCCTTGATCCCCTCCGCGCCGTGGGCGTGTGCAGCCACGAAGCGATCCCACCGACCGGCCTCGATGACCGCGACCTCGAGCTCCTCGTCGGAGTACTGCTGCGCGCCGGGGGGGATGCCCTGAGACAGCACGGCGCCCGTCGCGAGGATCTTGATGAAGTCAGCGCCGTGCTTGAGGTTGGTCCGGACCGCGGTACGCACCTCATCGACACCGTCGGCCAGATTCTGGACGACCGGGACGTCGACGTAGATCGAGAACTGGCGGGCGTCTCCGGCACCGCCGGTCGCGGACACGTAATTGCCGGCGACCATCATTCGGGGACCGGGTAGCGTACCCTCATCGATAATGTTCCGAAGATCCACGTCGGTGAAGGACCATGCCGGTCCCATGTCTCGAACCGTCGTGAATCCGCTTCGGAGCGTAGTGAGCGCGTTCGCCGCTCCATAGAGGGCCGCCTCCGACGGTGTCGTCGTGACCAGGACCTGCTCCCAGTACGCGTCCTCCGCATCGGTCAGATGCGTGTGGAGATCGATCAGCCCGGGCAGGATGGTGGCATCGCCCAGATCAACGCGCTGTTCCCACGATGCTCCCGTCGCATCGTCTCCCACAGCGACGATACGCTCATTCAAGATGAGCAGCGCTCCCGGTTCGTGCATGACCCCGAGTCCATCAATGAGTCTGTCCGCGGTCACGAGCGTGCGCCCCCCGTCGTTCTGGGCTGACAGGGGTGTGGCAAGTAGGAGCGACACCACGAGAAGGGCCGCGTAGGGGGCGGGTGGCAGGGGACGTCGAGAGCAATTCATAGATCGAGGGGTGTGCCGTGGGATGCGGGATGTGAGGGCTTCGGTGTGGGAAGGTCTTCTTTTCGAGTCTCTCCCTCAGCGTCGAATTGTGCCGCCGCACCTGATCTGCCGCCAGCGCCTCGGGACCCACCGTGTGCCGCGCGTTTCGCCGCAGCTTGACTCACATCGGGGTCGACTCAGGATGACGCAGTCGGTGCGCGGTGTGTGTCCCCGGAGTCAGAGCTCCGTCGCGGGACCCGACCCGGCAACAATCAACCGGTGTTCCCTGATCGATGGGTCCGTCTCGACACGTCCGCGAGTGCAGCACGGAGCATCTTGAGCCCGAATGGCTTCGGCAGGTACCCGGCGAATCCCAATGCTGGCGATTGAGCCTGGATCCCCTCTTTGTTGTAGCCGCTGGCCAGCAGGATTGGAATGTCCGGCGTCAACTCAAGCAACGTCGCGCCAGCTTCCAGCCCGCCCATTCCCCCGCGGACCGTGACGTCCAGAATGACCACGTCGAACGGTCGCTCCGAATTCAGCGCCGCCTGGTATATCGCCACGGCCGCTTCGCCGTTGGTCGCTGCTTCAGATTCGTGACCCAGGATTTCGAGAAATTCGGTGAGAAGGGCCCTGAGTGATTGGTCGTCGTCCATGAACAATACACGCAAGGGCGGTGGGTCTTTTGCGGTCGGGGCAGCCACGACGGCAGGATTCAAGGTGGCTGGGTCTGGCGCCTGTGCCGGAAGTAGAATCGTGAAGCTCGCTCCGGAGCCCGGGGACGAATCGACAGTGATCGTCCCTCCATGCCGAGCAATGATGGAGTGTATCGTCGCCAGGCCCAGGCCACTGCTGCCCTTCGTGCTGAAGTACGGATCGAAGATCAGTTCTTGGATTTCCTCGGATATACCGGGCCCGTCGTCAGTGAACTGTAGCTCCACGCTTCGTGTGGTCTTCGACGCCACGTCCGGACTGCTGGAGACCTTCGTATTCCGCGCCCGCACACGGATAGAGCCCTGGTCGTCGGTCGCCTGGACTGCGTTCACCACCAGATTCTGGACGACTTGCCGCAGTTGACCGCGGTCGGCGAGCACGGGCCACAGCTCATCCTCGATTTCGAACAGGATGTCCACGTTCGAGCCCGACGCCGCGAACTTTGCTTCGCTCCTGATCAGCGAGTCCAGCTCCAGCGGCTCCTTTACCGGCTCTCCCCCTTTGGCGAAGGTCAGCAACTGTTCGGTGAGGCGAGTCGCCTGAACCACCGCAGCCTCGGCCTCAGCGAGAATACGTGGCAAATCGCCGACCGCATCGGTTTGAGCCGCCGCCAGAGACAGTCGGCCACCGATCCCCATGAGAAGGTTGTTGAAATCGTGAGCCAAGCCGCCGGCGAGGATCCCGAGCGACTCAAGTCGCTGGAGCTTCTCCGTGTTACGCTCGACCTGGAGTTGCTCCGAGACGTCCCGGCCGATCAGGCTCATGACTTTGCGGTCTTCGTTCTTAATGACGGCTGTGCTCACGTCCATCACCAGCTCCGAACCGTCACTTCGGAGAACGCGGCGAAATCCCTGGTCGCCACCCCCATCGTTAAGAAGCCTTCGGAACCGCTCAGGTTGACCCTCGGCCTCGGCTGAGAGATCGGCCAGGGGTCGACCCATCAAGTCCTCTTTGACGTACCGTAGAGTTTGGAGAGCCGCGGGGTTGCAATCGATGATGGTACCGTCGATGTCCGTGAAGACGACTACGTCACGAAGTTGCTCACCCAAAGCCCGGAGCAGCTTTCCGGAGTGCAGCGCCTCCCTCTCGTGTGTTACCGATTGCGTGACGTCGAGGCGAAGGAACAGGGCCCCTGATACAGCTCCTTGGGTGACGATGCGATGGGCCAGAAAGCGACCGAAATTTGGTCGGTCGGTTTCAGACGGAATCTCGAAATCCGTGGCGAGAGTACCATCGGTTCGAAGTACCTCGTCCGCAAATTCCTGTAACTGCCTCCTGAGGCTCGAGTCGGGTGAGATGTTCCCGATATCTTCCCCTACCGAGGCGAGGATGTGCTTTCCGTGGCTGACCTCGAGAGCGTATTTGCGGAAAAGGCGACTCAGGATGCGGATTCGTCGCCGCTCGTCGATGACCACCGCTGGCACGGGCAGATTGTCGATTATGCTATCTAGCTGCATCGCCTTGTTCAAAACGGTGTTGATGTCGCGCAAGTTACCCGCAGTCGGCCACGCCTCTTTGGTGAAGCATTTGCCTAAGCCACTATGCTTAAAGGAAATGTGAGCCTCGAAGAAGGGGCTCTGTGTTGCAATCTTCAATCTTCGAAGTCGAACACGACCTCACTCGCGGCCCACTCCTGGCTTTCGACCGTGCGCTCGAGCCAGCGGTTCCGATCTGGATCACCGACGCGCACGACGTGCGGCCCAGGGCCGAAGACGGGAAGGTCGAGCGCCCTGCCTCGGACGCGACGCGCGTGTACCAGCGAACCGGACGGCGCACGCACCTCGACCACCGCGTCTTCCAGGCCACGCACCCGAACGGTGGGAAGGTGAGCGAGGGGCGTCCGGCCGTCTCCCGCATCGCGGAGGACGGTGATCGGCCATCCCTCGAACTGTCGGGCGTCGTCCCGAGAGGGATCGACGTGGCGCGGCCAGCATTCGATGGTGATCGATTCGGCCACCTTGTCGAAGATGACGATGCCGTAGCCGGTCACGCGGTCGTGGAGGAGGGCGGGCTGAAGCCCGGTCGCGCGCGGGTTCGCCGAGGCGTGCACCGTCACGCGGTTCCCGAAGCCGTCGAAGAAGTCGCCGGTGTAGTCGGGGCCGCCGCCCTCGAGCGGCGCCTGCCGGTCCTCTCTCGGCGGCCACCAGCGCCGAGGCCAGATGTTGTTGAGCGCGGGGCCGGTGAAGGTGAACCCGGCGTCGCCGAAGTTGTCGATACCGTGCCGCACCACGGTGGCCAGATGCTGGTCGCCGGCGATGTGGAAGGCGGAGCAGCGACGCAGGATGCGCAGCACTTCATCTCTGTGGGCCGCGGGCCAGCCGTTTGAGTCCATGTCGACCGCGACCTTGTCCCCCTGCACATACACTCCGGGCCGGGGCATGGGGAGTGACGGAAGTACGGCACCACTCATGGCGTCACGCGGAATGGAATGCACGGCGGCGAAGTTGGTCTGCGACAGGACGACCTTCATGTACGCCGAGCCGCTCCAGTCTTCGGCCCACGCCTCGAGGAAGTCCATCTGGCGGGCGCCGAGGAGCTCCGCCCCGGCCGGATCACGGTGCTCCCGTGCGTCGAAGTCCGGGTTCTGGATCCATCCGTTGAGGACCTCGGCC
>CALHIO010000144.1 GCA_938030915.1 uncultured Gemmatimonadota bacterium | reverse complement strand
GTGGCCTGCGTGGAATGCGGATCACTATCCCGAGGGGTATGTCAGCCCACGAGGAGGCTGGGCCGAAAGCGGTGCGGTCGTGGAGCGCCTTCTCGGTCTGGGGCGATCCGCAGGAGTGCGCTTCGTGCAGGGTGCCTTCCTCGAACTCACTGAAGAAGGATCGCGCGTTTCCGGCGTGCGATATGCCGGCGCCGAAGGAGCGATCGGGAGCCTGAACGCCGACCGTGTCATCGTCGCGGCCGGGGCGTGGACCCCGGTTCTGCTTCCATGGCTCGACGACGTCCTCAGGCCGGTTGCGCAGCCGGTGGTGCACTACGGCGTAGACGATCCGGTCCGGTGGCAATACCCCATCTTCCCGCCATTTGCGGCCGACACCGCCGGCTCCGGGTGGTACGGCTTCCCCTCTCTCGGCGACGGCCGCCTGAAGCTCGGCTACCACGCCGACGGCAGAGTCGTAGAGCCCGACGCACGGGGCGAGGTGTCCCAGGATCACCTGGAGCTTGCACGGTCTTTCCTCCGGGAGTCCATCCCGGACCTCGCGGACGCACCCGTCGTCGGGACCCGAGTCTGTCTCTACTGCGATACCTTCGACGGGGATCTGTGGATCGGTGAGGACCCGGATCGGGACGGGCTGATCGTCGCGGCCGGCGGGAGTGGCCACGGCTTCAAGTTCACGCCGATGATCGGTAGACTCGTCGTCGACACGGTCGAAGGGCGGGACAACCGATGGCTCCACCGCTTCGCGTGGCGCGCCCTGGGCGCGGCCCGGCGCGAAGCGGCCCGGCTTCAACATTGAACTCTGCGAAGAGAGGATTCCGATGAAATTCATCCAGACGAGCAAGGCCGTCGAACCAGCCGGGCACTACAGCCAGGCAGTGGTCTACGGAGGTGTCGTGTACGCTGCTGGCGTCCTGGGCAAGGACCCTGACAATCCGGACGCCGACCCCGGAGACGCGGCCCAGCAGACCCGTCAGGCGCTTGCCAACCTCTCGGCCGTTCTCGAAGCAGCCGGTTCGGATCTGGAGTGCGTCGTGCGCATGACGATCTACGTCTCGGGTATCGAATACTGGGGTGCGGTGAACGAGGCCTACGCCGAGGTGATGGGCGAGCACAAGCCCGCGCGCGCGATCGTGCCGGTGAAGAACTTCGTGGAGCCGTACGTCGTGGAGATCGTCGCCACTGCCGCGCTCGGCGGCTGAGACCTCAGGTCCGGACCCGCGGCAACGTCATGTTGTCGAGAAACAGACGATCGCGCGAAGACAGCGAGCTCACCCCATCCGAGTCGGCGACGAGCAGAAGCCGCCGGACCTCGTCGCGGTTGAGCGGGTGCAACCCGTCGACGTCGATGTCACCCCAGCGTTTCCGGTCTTCCCGCTCGCGCAACAGAGCAGCCGCGGAGTGCGCCTTCGACGCCTCCTCCTGCCGTTGTTCCACGATCCGTCGGCGCCGGCGCTCGTTGTACCACCTCCGCAGCGCGAGCGAACTGACCACCGTGGTGATCGCGATCGGAAGGATCAGGCTCATCATCGTCGGTACCCCGTTCACCCTGCCCATCCGAGAGGCATCCTTCGCCTCTCGTCCCATATGACGCACGACGGGATCCGCGATCCAAAGGTTACAGCGCACTACCGCCCGCTGTGCGAGCGGCCGACTTCCATCCGAGTCGAGCGTGGCGCGGGGCGAATCGCGAGACGCCCGGGACCTGCCGCCGCCGGTCGGAGCACCGGTCCGGCGACGGCCCCGTCGTCACGGACCTCCAGCACGTAGTCGAAGAGCTCGGGGCGAACGTCCACGGCGTCTCCCCTGCTGAAGAGCACGATCCTCGGGACTTCGCGCAGAAGCTGTTTCGTGAGCACCAGTGTCCGGATCCTCGCTTCCGCGTCGAGACGATCGAACGGTTGCTCGATCGCGAGACTCGCGACGATCCTGCCCCGCGCGGCAATCAGGGAAGCCGCAGCCAGACGAATCGCGATACGGCCGACCGCCAGGTCCTCCTCGGACAATGGCGTCAGGGGACCGTCGCTACCCTGAAGCCGGACGGCCCCATCTTCGAAGGTCAGCGCCAGGACTCGGCCACCCGACACCCGTGACACGAAGCGGGAGCCTCGGTCGAGAAGAAGGTCGGTGGCCCGCGCAATGCGCGCAGCGCGGACCCGACTGAGCGCAGCGACGATCGCCGACTGCACGTCATTCAGCTCAGGCGGAGGTACGATCGAGCCACCTTCCAACTCTTCGAGTCGAGCCCTCAGAACCTCCACCCGCTCGGAGCCGGCCTCGACGGCTGCGTGAAGCGTGAGCGACATCCGCTCGAGATCCTGAAGATGCTGGGGCTTCAGCTCGAGCTGCTCCCAGCGACTCTTCCACCAGCTGCCATCCTGAACGACGGACTCCCACTCGTCCCGCAGTTCAGCGAGCACCTCCTCGTAGTGACTTTCGAGAACACGGCCGCACGTCGGACACGGCGCCTCCGGACCGGACGACTCCATATTCCGGATCCGGCTGCGCAGCTCTCGTGCTCGATCTCGATACGCGAACAGCGTGGTCTCGGCGTCCTGTCGCTCACGGAGCCAGTCCATGGTCGCCACCTCGAGATCACCATCGATCTCGGTCACGTCCGCCCGGCTGTCGAGCAGCTCCCGCTGCGCGGTGCGAAACTCCGCCGCTACCTGTTCCGGATCGACCCGAACCGCACCACGAACCGGCCGTTCTCGCGCCTCGGGGACCGCCTCCGAGGGCATGCGGGCGCCCATCGCCTCGAGTGCGGCGTCGACCAGACCCATGCCCCGACTCTCGGCAACCGCATCGACCGCGCGCCGCAGGGCGCCATCGAGCGTCTCTGCCTCCGCTCCGGCCCACCATCGTGCGATGGCCGATGCAGAGGTGGAGCGACCGGCTCGAGTGAACAGGTCCGCGACCGCTCGGCGCGCACGACCGCCTCCTCCCAGGATCGCGGTAAGCCCCATCGGAATCGACGTGCTGACACGGCCAATCCCCTGCACCGTTCCATCGAGCGCTTCGATCACGCCGATCGGTGAATCCAGGGCGTTCGGCGCATCATCCGGAACGAGGTCGTGCACGAGCGCTCGTACGTCATCGCCTCCCTGCCCATCGTGCGCGAGCTCGGCGCGGATCGCATCCCTCACCTGTCGCGCTGCGTCGACCGGGAGCCATGCCTCAGCAGGCACGTCGATGTCCTTGCCCGCTTCGACGGCCAGATGCAGCGCCTCCCCTCTGAGCGCCCGCAGTGGCTCGCCCTGCAATGCCAGAAGGTCGTGCGGCGTCGCACCCTGTAACTGCAGGCGCACGATCTTGTCCGTGATCCCGCCCGGCACTTCACTGAGTACCTCGCTTACCCGCCGACGGACGCGATCGGGGTCGCCCCGACCGACCTTCACAGGGGCCAGTGCAACCACCGGCCGACCGGGGATCGTGTGGAAGGCCACGTGACCGGACTCCAGATCGATCGTTAGAAAGCCCTTTTCGTCGGCTGCCTCGCCCCAGGGGTCCAGAGCGACGCGCTCGAGCGAGCCGGGATAACGCACGCGATCGGACAACTTCTGTCGTCGGTGTTCACCTCCGAGCGCGACGTAATCCCACTCCGTGGGGTCGATGAGGATACCCTCGTCTCCACCCCGAGCGGCCTCGGCGTGCATGACCAGCAGATTCCACCGCTTCCGGGGATCCGGGTCGGGAAGAGCTGGCGCGCTTCGAACCACCGCACGGTAGGGGACCAGGCACGCATGAAGTCCGAGACGATCGATCTCGATCGTGTGGGTGCGCGCCGTGACCGCGTCGACGTTGGCGAAGGTGTCGAGCACCGCGAGCGCTCCGGGGTCACCGGGACGTCGCGGGGTGTCGCGGGGACCGGCGACCATAAGGACACGCGTTTCGGGCAATGCCGTATTCATCGCTTCGAGACCCCGTGCGAGGGCTACGACGGCACTCGCAGGAGGATCGGGGCGATCGAAGACATCCCCGGCTACGACGACGACATCCGGCCGTAGCTTGATGAGCTGCTGTACGGCCCGCTCGAACGCCGCAGCCACGTCGCGTTCCCGCATGTCCGTGCCCCGGTCCACACGCCCATAGGCTCGAAAGCCGAGGTGCAAGTCGGAGAGGTGCGCGATGATCACGGCGACGTCGAACCGCTGAAACGCTCGGTGGCGCTTTCGGCAAGTGGCCCTCGTGCGAATAGCGTCAGGAGTCCGTTACCGATCGGAACGTTGGCCTGCTCCCATTCTGCGAGGTGCTCCGGCACCGGCTCGACCGGGCCCGGACCGAACGCGATCACCCCCTCGGGCCTCACGGCATCGACCGTTCGCCACAGGGTGGCGTGTGAAAGCCCCCGGAGCCCCCCAATCGGCGCCAGTGCATCCAGATCCACGATAATCAGGTCGTACGTCGTCCGAAGCGAGGCGATCAGGTCATCCAGATTTCCGACGGCGACGGCCTGGCGCTGGACCGAACCCACCGAGAGTTCGGTGCCGAAGTACTCTCGCCCGAGCTCGATCACCGCCGCGGTCCGTTCCGCCACCTCGACCTCCGCGGTGGGGTGCTCCCGCATGGCACTCCGAGGTGCGGACGATGCGCCGCCCCCCAGGAAGAGTACGCGCCATGGTGACTCGAGTGATGGCATCAACGCGCGAACCGCGGCTACATCCCACGGAGGCTCCGACGCCGCGCTGCCCAGATCCCTCGAGCGACGAAGAACATCTCCTTCGTACAGCTCCACATGCGACACGCCATCGGACTCGAGTCGTCGCTCCTGTACACGGACCTCCCCGATCGGAGAGGGTCGACGTGCCTCGATGAAGATCTCCGTGCGCGAGCCGAGGACGGCGCCGTAGATCATGCCAGCCACGGAGAGGAAGACGAGGCAGCCGACGAGCATCGTTCCCGGCATCGGGACCCGGGGAAGCATGAACCCCGTGAGCACGAAGCCCAGCGCTGCCCCGGCTGCCGCGGCCGCCCCGTGACCGGAGAGTCGACCACCCTCGTCCGTGACGGCTGCCGACGTCATGCCCCCGAGCATCGCCCCGGCTGCGTACAGCGGCGCTGCACCCATGATCACGAGACCCGCAGACTGGCCCAGCCGCCCCTCACCGAGCAGAGGGACGAACGTCCATACGGAGCTGTAGGTCGCCGCCACGAGGAAGACCACGAGACCGAGAATCCAGCGACGTCGAACCCGATCGATCATATCGCGCCCCGGCCCGGGCGCACTCCAGAGACCCGCGGCGAACGCGAATCCCTCGACGCCCAGCACGGTCGTGAGCGATCGAACGAGCCCTGGGCCGCCATACAGCAGGAGGGACAGTGCGACCTCGGCCGCGATGGCAGCGGATGCGCCCACCAGGAGCGGGGGAACCCACTCCAGCGGAGGTGACTGACGTGAGGTCATCCGCCGGACGAGCTGAGACGACCCCTGTGATAGACGAGCGCGTCCCGATGCGTCACCCGCGCATGTTCGACTCGTCCGATCAGAATCGAGTGATCGCCTCCATTCAGCACCTCGTACCGAGAGCACTCCAGCCATGCCATGGCGCCATCGATGAGGGGTGCGCCCAAACCGCCCGGTTCCCACACGATATCGTCGAATCGACCCTCGGAAGGATCCGCGGCGAATCGCGTCGCGACGGCACCCTGCCCCCCCGAAAGGAGATTGACCGAGAAGACGCTGGACGCGATCAGTCGGTCGTGAGACGTCGCACCGTGCCCGATGCATACCAGCACCAGCGGAGGCTCGAGAGAGAGCGACGTGAACGAATTCACGGTCAGGCCGAACGGGTCACCCTCCTGCTCCCGCGCCGCAACAATCGTGACGCCGGTCGGATACGAGCTCATCACCTCGCGGAGCGAGGCGTTTCGGTCCGTTTGCTGGTCCATGCGCAGCTTGCTCACCGGGGGGTCCACACTAGCTTGTGCTTTCGTACCCCGGTCCGTGCACGACGACGCGCGACAACGCCAAGGGATTGATGCGAAAGCACTTACTAGCGGTGGCGGTGATCTTAACCGCGGGTACCGGCTGCGACAACGTGGAATTCGGCGGGATCCAGGTTGAGCTCCGGTCGCCGGAGCCCGCGACTCGCCCGGCCGTTGTCGATGTCGAACCCATCTCGACCGGGGGGGCCGTGAACGTGCACCAGCCCCTCCTGCTGGCCGGTGTGCGGGACGGTGCTCGAGGACGCTTCACCGTGGTTGGCGAGATCCATCCCGATGCCCTTCGCCCGTTCCCCGATCCCCGCTTCATCGACGACGCGGAGCGTATCGCTGAGCTGACCGCACCGGGGACG
The DNA here is from genome assembly GCA_938030915.1 of uncultured Gemmatimonadota bacterium. Lineage (GTDB taxonomy): Bacteria > Gemmatimonadota > Gemmatimonadetes > Longimicrobiales > Gaopeijiaceae > UBA2589. The sequence goes on along the minus strand of CALHIO010000144.1, from coordinate 13,950 downwards.
GAGTGGGCCGTCTTCTCGGAAGGCGTTCGAGTCGGTCGACTCATCGTCGAGTCGGCAGGGAATGCGATCGGTTACTGCGGTTCCCGAACCGAGATCAGCGGTATCGTCGAGCTCGTGGCCACGGCTGCCGACGCCGAGCGCCTCCTCGCGATGCCGGCGGCCGAGGTCGATCGGCCGTACGAGGAATATCAGACGCTGTCCCACGTGTACGACCAGCGCGTCGCGACGCTCACCATCGCGGGTGACGCCATACCACGATACGGGGCTCGCTGGCCCGAGCTCGGTACCCTCGATGCACGGGATCACATCCAGGCGTTCCAGCTGCGACATACTCCGGGCCAGTCGGTCGCAGCAACGTTCATCGTCGACGACGATCTCGAGGTCGGAGCAGCGGGTCAACGCGCGTACTCCCTGTTCGTCCTGGCTCACGAGCGGGACGCCGGCTATACCGAGGCATACTCGTGGTACCAGGACGTCGCCGAGGACGGCAAAGCTGCCCCCCGATACTTCGATCACCTCGACTGGGACGGAGACGGAGCGGACGAAATTCTACTCGACGTCTTCGGAAGCGATCAGCGATGGTTCGCGGCGCTGAGTCAGGAAGACGACGGCTGGGTCCGCAGCTACGAAGACAGCTGCGCCGGCTCCTGAGCAGATCGCGTCCTGCTTCTCTAGAACACCTCCTGCTCCTCCGCTTCCTGCCGCATTAGCACGTAGTTTTCGAGGCGGGACGGGGCAATCAATCCGTCTTCCATTGCTTCGCGCACGGCGCAGCCCGGCTCGTGCACGTGCGTGCACCCCCGAAAGCGGCACTCCTCCGCCGGACCGCCGAATTCAGGGAAGCACGATCCCACAGCCTTCGGGTCGACGGCCCACAGGCCGACATCTCCGAAGCCAGGCGTGTCCGCGACCAGGCCTCCGCACTCCAACGTGATCAGCCGGGAACCGACCGTCGTGTGACGCCCGGTTCCGGTCTTCCGGGACAGCACCCCCGTACGTAGCTCGAGGCTCGGGTCCACCGCGTTGAGCAAGGTCGACTTTCCGGCCCCCGACGGACCGATCAGCGCGGAGCTGCCGCTGCAGAGCTCGTCATGAAACTCCGGAATACCTTCACCGGTCGACGCGCTTGTTACCAACACCCGATACCCGATGGACCCATAGAGGGCAGACCAGTCCGTGGACGTGGATTCGGTATTCTCGAGGTCTGCCTTGTTCAGTACCAGCACCGGGCGCATGCCGCTCGATTCGACGAGCACCAGCATCCGGTCAACGAGCTGCAGCGATCCGCGGGGCTCCCGAAGCGCGATCACGACGAAGACGCGATCCAGATTCGCGGCCAGAATCTTCGGCATTCGACCCCGACCCCGTCGCACCAGCTCCGTGCGACGCTCCCGCACGGATTCGATGGTCGCCGCGGCAGGCACGATACGAACGTCGACCTCGTCGCCGATCACCACACGGCTTCCGGTCCTCTGCTCCTTCTTGAGACGGCCGCGAAGCGACGCCTCGATCCGTGACTCATCGTCGAGCACGACGGAATACACCCCTCCGCCCGTTTCGTGAACCACGCCGGAACACCTTCGACCGTCAGTCATTCGCTCACACGAAAAGCCCCCGCCGGAGGTTACGGCTCCGACGGGGGCTGCTCATACCTGAACCGGGGCACCGGCCCCTGCGGTCACGCGGCGAATGACTCCAGCGCATCACCCTTGCCACCCTCACGGAGGCGGCGAAGAGCACGATCGCGCAGCTGGCGAATTCGTTCACGCGTGACGCCGAGCATGTTGCCAATCTCCTCGAGTGTGTGCTCGCGCTCACCTTCGAGGCCGAAATACAGCCGAAGGACCTTCGCGTCCCGAGGCTCGAGCGTTTCCAGGGCCTCGGTGATCGTCTCCGTCAGGAGTCGTCCCTCGACCTCGACTTCGGGTTCGGCAGCCTCTTCCGTGATGAAGCGTTCGACAAGCTGCGAATCCTCGGAATCACCGATCGGCGCGTCGAGGCGGATCTCCGCCGCATTCAGCGTCTGAAGCGACTCGACCAGCTCCGGCGTGAGGTGGGTCGCCTCGGCGAGCTCGTCCGTAGTGGGCTCCCGACCCTTCTCCTGCTTCAGGCGCTCCTTCTCGCGGAAGATCCGGGCAAGATCACTCGCCCGATTGAGGGGCACCCGCACAGCACGGCCGTGATTGGCCAACGAGGCGAGGATCGCCTGTCGGATCCACCACACCGCGTAGCTGATGAATTTCACGCCCTGCTCCGGATCGAACTTCCGGGCAGCCGTGACGAGGCCGACGTTGCCCTCTTGGATGAGGTCCGTGAGCGAGACACCGCGGTTCTGATATTTCTTCGCAACGCTGATCACGAAACGCAGGTTCGCTCGCGCGAGCTCCTGAATCGCTTCCTGATCACCCTCTTGGGCGCGAGCCCCGAGCTCCTTCTCACGCTCGGGCGTGATGAGCTCATGGCGACTCACATCGCGAAGATACTGATCGAGAGCGCTCTGTTCCTCGACACTCGCGTCAAACCCCGCGAGAAGGTTTCCCTTCCCCCGGCGCTTGCGGCGCTTCGTCGTGGTGGCAGCAGCCATCGTGTCCTGTTCTCCTTCGACGCACTCCAGTCGGCAGGACAATCCTGTCGAGTCGAGGCGCACTTCCAAGCTTCGGGACGGCGTAAAATCCTAAGCCGTTTATGATGGAGGTCGGGTTTCAGCCTGTCAATGGCCGGACGGTTCCCCGGGGCCGAAGTTTCAGTCTGGCCTTCACGCACGACCGTACCGGCCAGACACGCGACGAACCGGACGTGCGTGAGCGGAAAACCGCCACGACTTTTAGGCATTTTCCTAACCCCCACGCGGAACGCAGTTCCTTTTTTCGTCGGTTGTGGGGCAGGAAATCGTGCATTGGTACTCGGGTCATGCTCCCTCTACATTCGTTCGACACCTCCGCCGTCCGCTTGCCCAAGGTCCTCTCTTGCCCTCGCTCCGTTCCGTCCACGGCCAGTCCGACATCGGCCGGATTCGGGAAAGAAACGAGGACGCTCTGGCACTGGAGGGGAGTTACGGTGTCGCGGTCGTGGCCGACGGCATGGGCGGGCATCCCGGTGGGGACGTCGCTTCGAGCCTCGCGGCTACGGCTGCCGCCGAGACTCTGGCCGTCGCGATGCGGGATCGGCCGGACCCCGAGGGGTTTGTGGAGCAGATGCGCGCCGTCATGCACGACGCGATCCTGGGCGCTCATGCGGCAATTCGGAAGCGAGGCGAACAGGAACCCCATCTGGACGGAATGGGCACGACGCTCACCGCTATGGTCACGCACCCGGAAACAGGGACATGGGTGATCGGCCACGTCGGCGACTCCCGCGCATACCGGATTCACTACGAACTCATGGATCAGCTTACGCGGGACGATACGTGGATTCAGCAGCAGATCGACAACAACCCGAGCCTGGCCCCGGCTCGTGCGCGGCACAGCCCGTATGCCCATTTGCTCACCCAGTGCCTCGGGCTCGAAGATGCGCCGACACCGCAGATTCTCGACGGCACGGCAACCCCCGGTGATCGTTTCCTCCTCTGCTCGGACGGCCTCGTCGGCATGCTCGCAGACGATACGATGCTGTCGATCATCCACGCTGCGCTTTCCGGGAACGGGGAAGACCCCGACACACCCATCGCGAGCCTGCTCGAAGCCGCGAACGAGGCCGGGGGACACGACAACATCACGGCCGCACTGGTGTCGTTCGACAACGACTGAAGGCACCCGTGACCGTCCTCCAGAAGCTGAATTCCGTCAGATCGCCCCGATCGGCCGGGTGATCCGGTCCAGCACCTGTTCGGCTGACACTTCGCGACGTTCCAGCGTGAACACCCGCAGGACCCGGGCTGTCGTGTACAGCTCCCGCGCGACCTTCGGAAGATCCAGAATACCCTCGACGCCCTCGAGCCCGAGCCGCTGAACAGCACCACCGCGACGTTCGATGAGCAGGTCGAGCTGAAACATCGCCGGCTTCACCGGGAAGTCGATCATCACCTCACCGGACTCGAGGCCCAGCTCTCCAGCAAGATCATCCTCGACGGCGCGCTTCCACGGAGAGTCGCCGACGGCCCAGTCCTCGACCTGACGCCCGGACAGGTCGGCAGCCGTCAACTCGAGCGCTCGCTTCGGTAGCTTCCGATGTCGAAGGGCCGGGATCCAGCGCATCGCGATCCGTGTGCCGATCTCGTCGTCGGACTCCTGCCCCCGCCGGCTGATCTCGTAGAGCAGCTCTTCGTCGGTCGGGCCGATCAACTCCTCGGGATCGAGCAAGCCAGCCCGCACGGCCTCCTCCACGATGCGCTTGTACAGACCGGTCGCAGCGCGGACGGCGTGGTGCCAATAGACGTTCCTGAACATCTGGTACTTCGCGAAAAGCAGCGACTCGAGCGCCGCGATCGCTTTCTCATGGACCCCGATTTCGTACCGGCCGGTCTCAGGGTCGGGCAGGAGCATGAGCCCCTGGAGCAGCCGCGACACGTCCACCTCTCCGTACGGCACACCGCAGAAGCGGGCATCCCGACGCAGGTACTCCATCTTGTCGAGATCCAGGCTTCCACTGATCAGGCCGCGCAGGGGAATTTCGCCCTCTCCACGAATCAACTCGGCCAGACGTTCCGGGGCGGTCAGACCGAGAGGCGCCAGCGCGTCGCGAAGAGAGGGGGACGCGAAGAAGCGCTTGCTGACTTCCTCGTGATGCGCCGGCACGTGCTCGGTCTCGAGTTCTTCGAGGGCATGTGAATACGCGTAATGCCCGATGTCGTGCAGCAGCGCGGCATACGGGATCAGCTCTTCGTCTTCCCACGCCTCGGGCGGCACGCCGCCGCGCTCCCGAAGATGGCGCAGCGCTGTACGCGTCAGGTGGTAGACACCGAGAGCATGGTCGAAGCGCGTATGCGTCGCTCCGGGATAGACCAGGTGGGCCAGACCGAGTTGCCGGATGTATCTCAGTCGCTGGAACTCCGCCGTGTCGACAATGCGGACCGCGGTCGGATCCAGCCGGATCGTCTCCCATAGCGGATCGCGGATCAATTTGTCGGAGCCCGTCATCGTCATGCCTCGCAATCTGTCCCCGTCGGGACGGCGTACCCATGGCCGAACACGACACTTTGGCATCGCAGGAACGACCCCCTTATCTTCCCGAACAAATCACGAAAGCGCCAGCCCCTGGTTCACCCTCGTACCCGATCGTGCAGCCGAACCCGACCCTCCGTGAGCACGTCCGCGCCAAGGCGGAGAACCGACCCGGCGTATACCGCATGTTCGGACCTGGTAACGAGCTTCTGTACGTCGGGAAGTCGGTGCATGTCCGGACACGCGTCCTCTCCTACTTTCGCGCCGACAAGGGTGAGAAAGCGTGGGAGCTGATCCACGAGACCGCGCGGATCGAGTGGGACTACATCCCGAACGAGTTCTTCTCCCTGATCCAGGAGATGAAGCTCATTCAGGATCTCCAGCCGCGCTTCAACGTCCGACACAAGCGCAAGCGGATCTACTCCTTCGTGAAGGTGACGGCGGAAGCCGCCCCCCGGGTGCTTCCGGTCACGCGCGTCACCGACGACGGATCGACGTACTACGGCCCATTCCCGCGCGTGAAGGCAATTGCCCAGATCGCGCGTGAGCTCTCCCAGGTGCTCGGACTTCGCGACTGCCCCGCCACGACACCCGTCTTCTTCAGTGACCAGCTGGAGATGTTCGACGGGGGCCGCGCACCCCGATGCATCAGGGCCGATGTCGGCACGTGTCTCGCTCCTTGCGCCGGGCGTCCGTCGGCCGAGGAGTACATGCGCTCCGTGACGCTGGCTCGACGCTTTCTCGAGGGTCGGGCGGAGAAGCCACTCGCCCAGCTCCGACAACAGATGGACGCGGCTTCGGCCCGTATGGACTTCGAATACGCCGCCACGCTACGCGACCGTATCGATCGTCTGACCGAGTTCCGCGATCAGCTCGTCGCGTTTCGGGGGAAGGTCGAAAACCTGAGCTTCCTCTACCGGGTCCCCGGCTTCGGGGGAGATGATCGGCTGTACCTGATCCGCCGGGGTCGGATTCGCCGCGAGATGAGCCTGCCCAAGACCAGGCGGGCCCGGGGCCGGGTCGCCCGGGCGATCGACGACGTCTACGGAGAGTCGGAAACGGGTCCCGCGGCACTCACGGCCCAGGAGGCCGCGGAGATCCTGATGGTAGCCCGATGGTTCCGGCTCAACCCGAAAGAACGGAAGCGGACCGTGAAGCCGGAGGTGTGGCTCAAAGAAAAGGATCCACGAGGAGCCGCACCGCTCCGGTAGTCGAGCCGGTCTTCCAATCGTCCCGTACTGCTAATCGTCTACCAGCTCCGCATTCAGAAGCCGCTGAATTCGGTCCACATGCGTCAAGGCGATTCGAAGCCGACGTACGGATGCCTCTAGCAGCGTGAGTCGCTCGTTGATCAAGTTCTCGAACGTTCGGCTCTGCAGCAGAGGCCAATGATCACGATCGAACGGTCCAAAGCCGAGTTCGACATGATACCGAGTGTTGACGTCGACAGCCCGAACGGAAGCGTTTTCCCACAGAAAAGGGAGCAGGTGTTCGGCGGTGAAGTCACCCAGATTTCGTGCGTCCTCCTCGACCGTCTCCCGCTGCGGAGCCCACTCAGCCAGTGAAATCCGCAGGCTGTCGGATCGGATCAAGCCCAACTGGCCCGAACCTACCAGTGCCGCAAAGACACCTTCCGGCAGGTCCGGTACGATCCCCCCCAGCGAAGACGCCACGAGCGAGTCGAGTCGTGCATCGCTGAAGGAACCGGCTTCACTCCCCATGACGCCGAGTAACTCGCGTAAGGGTAGCATCCCTCGAAATCGTCCGAATTCGTATACGGAGTCGAGCCCAACGAGGCGCTCCCGAATTACTTCGAATTCCGAGGCCAGCTGCTGAATGGCCTCGCGTTCGCGGACCCGCTCTCCCCGCTCCTCCCATGCGGCCTCGATCCCAAACGCGATCAGGATCGAAAGCACGATCGCGACGCCTTCGAGCGTTACCCTCCTTGTCGACTTCCCGTGCGATTGACTCATCGCCGTACGGTCCGTGCTCGGAAGAGTGCGCCTCGAGACGACATCATCCGGCAGGCTTCAGCTCGATCCTCTGCGCCGTCACCTCTTCGATTCGCTCCCGTGAATAGAAGACCGGGTGGAACTGATCGTTCGCCCAGAACTCGAAGAGATTGTCGTAGAAGGGCGACCGCGTGTCCCCGCTCTGACCCGGCGTGTTCATACCGACCGCCCGATCCCAGTCGCCCGTATCGACGATGATCCGGAACGACGCTCCAGACGTCTGATTGTCACCGTTCCCGGTCTGGTTCACGGTCGACCCGTACCCTCCGCGAGGGAGCGGCCCCGCCTCCAGAAGAGAACGTGTCGCCGCGTCCACCGCCGTCCCCATCGGGTGACGCAGATACGCGTGATGGTAGTCGGCCTGTCCGTACTGCCAACCCGACATGTCCGAGCCCAGCTTCTCGTCCAGGGCTTCCACTGCATCCTCGAGTGCCGAAACGAGAAGTCCGTCCCGGGCGCGCATCGGATCGGCCCCCAGCGTACCGGGCGGCACCATGATCGTCTCGATCACCTTGGAGAGAGACAGATTCATGTCCACACCCGACGGGACGATCGCATCACGGACCGTACGCCGGAGCTGAGCCTCCCACGCCGCATAGATGCCGGCCGCGATCGAGTTCTTGTCCATCACGAAATCCCACTCGAGCAGGTGCTGACGGGCCTGCTCCGTGCGGCCTGACGCATCGACCTCTTCGAGCATCGGCACGAGCTGACGAGCAGGAAGCGACAGCTCATCCGTCTGAAGACGCATGTTATCCGCGATCGAGAGGCGCGTGCCGCCGTCGAGAACCTCGACGATGCGAAGCCAGCGATACGGGTCCGACCACGAGAAGCCGACTGCGTCCATGTGCTCGTAATCGCGCGGGATGAGGTCGTTGTTCGCGGTGGCGAAGTATCCCTCCGGGGGGTTCACGACGTTGGGCTTGGCGATGATCGGCAGGTAGCCGTCCCACTCGTATCGCCCATCGCCGGGAACGGGCACAAGGCCACTCCAGTTGCGTCGCACCGGAGCGATCCCGACCGACTGCCAGCCGATCGTCCCCTCGCGATCAGCCCATATCATGTTCTCACCCGGGATGTTCGAGTAGGCGTTCGCCGCTCGGAACTCCTCCCACGTCTTCGCCTGATCCATGCGAAGCGAGGACAGGTACGGGGCGCCACCAATCTCCATCCACCCCGCCCGAACCGCGTAGGCGAGGTTGCGGTCACCGTCCTCGAATACGACGGGCCCATGTCGCGTGTACTTGAGCTCCGCCGTATGCGCCGAGCGGCCCTTCACGGGGATCTCTTCGTTGATCACCGTCATCGTCTCCCACTGACCCCGATATCGATACTGGTTGGGGTTCGACGGATTGGTCTCGTAGACATAGAGATCTTCCGCATCCGTCGAAAAGACGGTGAGACCCCACGCACCGTACTCGTTGTGGCCGATCGACACGCCCGGCAACGACGGCTCACCCCCGCCGATCACATTCCAGCCGGGCCCGATCAGGTGCACCCAGTAGCGGAGCGACGGAGAGCCCTGCGCGCGGTGCGGGTCGTTGGCCATCATCGGGAAGCCGCTTTCCGAACGCGTCCCGTCGATCACCCAGTTGTTCGATCCGATATCCTGCTCGACGTCGTACGCGACGACACTGGAGGCTTCGGCCGCGGCGGCCTCGAGCATCGCGAAGGCGTCAGCGTCTCCGCGCCGGGACGAATCGACGATGTCCTCGGGCTGGAAGCGGACCCCGCGACGGAAGGCGTTGTAGATGCCCAGGATATCCTCGGAGAGTGCGTCCCCGTCGATCGCCGGATCCATCTCCAGAAGGGGATCGCCCGGTCCGTACGTAGACAGCTCCTTCACCATGTCGGCCCCGAGGGCGGCTACGCGACGACCCGTCGAGAGCTCCGCTCCGATGTTACCCAGGAGCCCCTGGTGTCGTGAGATCACGACATCGGGCGTCCAGTATCCAGGCGTGATCCCCAGCAGATCGAACTCGATCGTGAGGAGGGTCGGATCACGTTCCGTCTGCGCGATGTATGCGTTGATCCCGTCGGTGTACGCATTGATGATCAGCGAGCCGCGGTCGTGGTAGTGATTCAGCTCCTGCTCGAGGTCACGCCGGAACTTGAAGAGTCGGGTGCCGATATCGCGCTCGAGCTCGCGCTCGCCGAGAATCTCGGCGACCGTCCCGGTCGCCTGGCGCCGCCATAGCTCGAGCTGGAAGAGTCGATCCCGGGCGGCGTTCCACCCCTGCGCAAAGAAGAGGTCGTATTCCGTATCCGCGTAGATGTGGCTGATCCCCCATCGGTCGACGAGGATTTCGACCGGATGCTGGAGGCCGGCCACGTCGAGGGTCGTGGACTCCTGGGCGGCAGCCGGCGCGACGAGCACGGGTGCCCCCAGGGCCAGCGCCACGGCCAGGGGACGCATACGGGTGCGAATCAACATCTCGAGCATCATCTCTTCCTTGAGCTTCTCGTCAGGCCTCCCACGCTTCCCCTTCGGTTCGGCCCCCGCTGGGCCGTCCTCGATCTACGCCTCGTAGACCGTCCTGCCTCCCACCACCGTCCTCATCACCTGGATCTCCTTGATCCCGTCCGGATCGACATCGTACGGGCTCTCCGCGAGGAACACGAAGTCCCCGAGCTTCCCAGTGGTAATCGATCCCTTCACGTCTTCCTCATGCGACGCGTACGCTCCGTGCATCGTGCAGATCTTCATCGCCTGGTCGAGCGAGATCCTCTGACTCGGACCCCACACTCGGCCCGAGAAATCCTTGCGCGTCACCATCGACTGCAGCGCCATCAGCGGCTCGTAGGGGCCCGGGCTGTGGTCAGAGGCCGGGGCGACCATGATCCCGTGGTCCAGGAACGACTTGTGGGCGAACATCCACTCCATCTTCTCTTCACCGTACTCGATCCACTTTTCGCCGTGGTAGTGGGCGTAGGTGTAGAACGGAGCCGGGATGTACCCGCCGGCCGCGATCCGCCGAAGAAGATCCGGATTCACGAGCGAGCAGTGCTCGAGGCGGTGGCGCGTATCAGCCCGTGGATACTCCCGGGCCATCCGTTCGTACGCGTTGAGCACCATGTCGATCGTGACGTCGCCGTTGGCATGGATCGCGACCTGCCACCCGGCACGGTGGGCCTGCTCGACGACTTCATGGATCTCGTCCTGCGTCATCGTCAGGATGCCGAAGTCATCGGATCGACCGGCGTACGGAGTACTCATCGCCATCGTGCGCTCGGACGCCGAGCCATCGGCCGAGAACTTCACCGGTCCGATGCGGAGCCATTCATCGCCCATCCCGGTGCGAACACCCGACTGCATCAAGGCAGGGAACGTCCCGCCGCGTGCCATCAGACTCATGCGTAGCGAAAGGTCGCCATTCGCTCGCGCATCCTGATACGCGATGAAGTCGCTTCGAGAGGTACCTGCCTGGTGGACCGAGGTAAGGCCCGAGGCGTTCATCCTCTGACAGATGACACCCACGCCGCGGGCCCGCTCTTCGGGTGTGGAGCCGCTCGGCACGTCGAAGACGGCCCGTGCTCGCTCCGCGACCTTTCCGGTCAGTTCGCCGTCTTCGCGGTAGAAGTGACCGCCGAACGGATCCCGCGTCTCTGCCGTGACCCCCGCGAGCTCGAACGCCTTCGAGTTGTAGACGCCGGTATGGCCTCCGCGGTGTCCGACCATGATCGGATGGTCCGTACTCACCTCGTCCAGATCGACGCGGTTCAGCGGGCGGCCTTCCTCCTGCTTCGTATCGTCGTACATGAAGCCGATGATCCACTCACCGGGTGGCGTGGAGGCGGCGCGCTCGCGCAGCGCCTCCTGGATACGCGCGACCGAACCCAGATTCGTGTTCACGTTCCGAAGTTCGTTGAGTCCCGCGCCCGACGGATGCGAGTGCGCGTCGATGAAGCCGGGCACCACCGTCATGCCAGCCGCGTCGAGCACCGTCGTGTTCGGACCGGCGAGGTTACGAACGTCCGAGCTGGAGCCGACCGCTACGAACCGCTCGTTGCGAATGGCGAACGCCTCCGCGTTCGGCTGGGCGTCGTCCTGAGTGAGCACGTTCCCGTTCACGACGATCAGATCCGGCACGAGGGCGTCTCCGCCACCTGTCGCGCACCCCGTCGTGAGACCGGCCGCAGCGGCGGCCGCACCGAGTCCTAGAAATTGCCTGCGATCGACGTCCGACATCGTACCTGTGTCTCCTTGGAATACGGGGTCCTAGAACACGGGCCCCACAGATTCCCGAACCGACTCGAGTTCAGCGACCGCCTCGTCGTCCGGTTTCGTGACGAGGCTGACCGCAATGCAGATGACCAGCCCGGCGAAGAAGCCGGGGATCATTTCGTACAGGTCGTAGAAGTCCGCCTTGAAGACCCGGACCCAGATGACCGTGGTCGCGAATCCACCGATCATGCCCGCGATTGCACCCTCACGGGTCGTCCCCTTCCAGAACAGCGAACACAGGACGACCGGCGTAAAGGCACACGCGATCCCCGACCACGCGAAGAGCACGAAGTCGAAGATGACGCGCACCTCGAGGAGCGCCACGACGAGACCCACCGCTCCGATCACGACCGTCACGCCCTTTCCCATCATGGAGAGCGTCCGTTCCGACGCCGTCGACCCCAGCGACTTCTGAACGACGTCACGCACCACGACCGAGGACGCGAGGATCAAGAGCGAGTCGACCGTCGACATGATCGCCGCGAGAACGACCACCAGGAAGATCCCCGTGAAGAACGCCGGGAAGAACGCGGCGCTCATCTGAGGAAGGATCGTCTCCGGGTCGGCGAGGCCGGGGAAGAGGGTGCGTCCGGCCATCCCGCCGAGCACCGCCCCGACATCGAAGCCGATCACGCAGAGGACGGCCCAGAAGCCGCCATCGACGATCTGCTTCTGATCGCGCGCGGCCATGAAGCGGGTAAGCAGCTGGGGTGACCCCAGGAAAGCGAGCCCGATCGCGACCGAGCCGGCCGCGCTGATCACACCGGCCAGCGTCAGGCCGTATGCACCCATCGGCTCGAGAAGGGCCGGATCCTGAGCACGCAGATTGGCGATCATCTCGCCCCAGCCACCCGCGTTGGCGATCCCCACGACCGGGAGCGTGAGCAGGCAGCCGAGCATCAGAACACCCTGCAGGAAGTCCGAATACGCAACCGCCTTGAAGCCGCCGACCGTGGTGTAGAAGAGGACGATGCCGAGGCCGATCCAGACGCCCTGCGTGTATCCTGTCCCCAGGAAGGAGTCGAACGCCTTCCCGGACGCGGTGAGCTGCGCAGCCGTATACGCCATCACCATGCTCAGGATGATGATTGCCGAGAGCCACCGGAACGCATGGGACGTGTCCCGGAAGCGCTCGGTCAGGTAGTCCGGAACGGTGATCGCGTCATATCGATCCGTGTACTCCTTGAATGGGCGCGCCACCCAGATCCACGCGCACGCGACGCCCAGCACCTCGCCCATGATGATCCAGAAGGCATGCACGCCGATCGCGTACCCCATGCCGGTGAGGCCGAGCAGGAGCCAGGCGCTTTCCCCGGTCGCATTCGAGCTGAAGGCGATGACCCAGGCCGGCAGCTTCTTCCCCGCGACGTAGTAGCCCTTCAGGTCACCCGACTCGCGGCCGCCCCAGAATCCGATCGCAAGAAGGATCAGCAGATAGCCGATGACGACGCCGAGAATGGTCGCGGACGTCACCGGGCCTCTCTCCGTGCGCCCTGTGCTCTGGCGTCACGCCTGCGCGCGCGCATGAAGGCCACCTCGAGTCCGAGGCCCAGGCCAACGGAGACGATGAGGAGAAGCCAGGCGTCGAGCGGCATCAGTCACCCACCCTGTCGACCGCCCTCCCCAGCTTCTCGATCCCCTCCGCCATCTCCTCTTCCGTGATCAGCAGCGACGGGCCGATCCGCACGACGGTTCCGTGCAGCCCCCCGAGCCCGATCAGCACCCCTTCCTCACGCGACACCTCCATGAGCTTCTTCGTGCGCTCGAGGTCGGGTTCCTTGGAGATCGGATCCTTCACGATCTCGATCGCCTGCATGAGGCCCATACCCCGGACGTCGCCCATCCACGGATGACGCGTCTGCATCTCTTCGAGCGCGGTCCGAAGCTGGGCCCCACGAGCACTGGCATTGTGGGGTGCTTCGTGGTCCCGCAGCTCGTCCTGCGTTGCACACAGCGCCGCCATCGAGACGGGATTCCCACCGAACGTCGAGATGTGCTTGCCCTGCCAACGGTGCGCAATCTCGTCGGTCGTGACCGTCGCGCCGACCGGGGCACCATTCGCGATACCCTTCGCCATGACCATGATGTCGGGCTCGACACCGTGGTGCTGGATCCCGAACCAGTGCTCCCCGCATCGACCGAAGCCCGCCTGGACTTCATCGATGATGAGAAGCCCGCCGTAGTGCCGGATGACTTCCGCCGCCTTCTTGAAGTACCCCATCGGCGGGACGACGTATCCCGCGACACCCATGACCGTCTCCGCGATGAATGCGGCAGGCCGACCATTGGTGGTCGTGACGATCACCTCTTCGAGGTCGTCGACGAACTTGTCCACACAGCTGTCGTCGCACGGCGTCTTGAAGGGGCACCGGTACAGATTCGGGGACTTCGCATGCTTGACCCCGGCGACCGGGGTCGCGAGGGGTCGCCACCCCGAGTGCGCCGTTACGCTCGTCGCCATGAACGAGCGGCCGTGGTAGCCGACGCGTAGTGCGATGATCTCGCTTCGCCCCGTCGCCAGGCACGCCATCATCAGCGCAGTCTCGATCGCCTCGGTCCCCGAGTTGCTGAAGAAGGTGCGCTTGAGTGCACCCGGCGCGATGTCGGCGATCTT
>CALHIO010000143.1 GCA_938030915.1 uncultured Gemmatimonadota bacterium | reverse complement strand
AGGGTCGTCTCGACTTCGACGCTGATGCGGGTGTCTACGTGTCGGAACTACCCGACTTCGGGTCCACGATCACGCCGCGTCATCTTGTGCATCACACAAGCGGGATTCGCGATTGGCCGCACTCGATGGTGCTCGGCGGCGTGACGTACACCGACGTCATCTCGTTCGAGCAGATTCTCCGAATGCTCTACCAGCAGGAGGAGCTGGACTTCCCGCCGGGGTCCGAATACTCGTACTCGAACACCGGCTACAACCTCCTGGCGCGCATCATCGAGGTGCAGTCCGGTGAGTCGTTCCGCGAGTACACGGACCAGCGGATCTTCGACCCGCTCGGCATGGAGAGCACCCACTTCTCCGACGATTATCTGGAGATCGTTCCGGGTCGCGCCGAGTCCTACGCTCCAACGGACGATGGCGGGTATCGCCGCGTCGTGAATCAGCTCACTGCGCTGGCGTCGAGCTCGCTCAATACGTCGATGGACGACTTCCTCGTCTGGATGAGGAACTACGAGACGGGTGCGGTGGGCGGAGCCGACATGCTCGCGCGCATGCTGGAGCGCGGAGTCCTGAATGACGGCGAGTCGCTGAACTACGCGTACGGCCTCAGCGTGGGCGACTACCGCGGTCTTCCTACCTTCGGGCACGGGGGGAGTTGGGCGGGCTACCGCACCAACTTCGTCCGATTCCCCGAGCAGAATCTGTCGGTCGCGGTGTTCTGCAACGTCTCGAACTGTGACCCGGCGGGACGGGCCCGCCGGGTGGCGGAAGTCTTCTTGGAAGCACAGATGGAGCCCGCCCCCGAAGGGCCGCCCGAAACCCCCGATCCGGAGCCGGCGCGCCTGACCGCGGAGGAACTCCGCGCCTTCGAGGGCTGGTACCGAAGCACGGAGCTCGACTCGAGCTACGAGATCGTCGCCATCGACGGTGCGCTCGTCGCCTACCACTGGCGCAACGCTCCCGCGACGCTGACCCCCTCGGGCGGGGACGACTTCGCGGGGGATCGAGGGTGGCTTCCTCAGGTAAGGTTTACGCGCGACGCATCCGGTCGACTCACGGGTTTCACCGCCTCCGGTAGCCGCGTGCGGAACATGCTCTTCGAGCGGCAGGGCTCGGAGTGAAGCGGCAGCATCGTGGAGTCCGTGTTCAGATCCTGCGCATCGGGACGACGGTGGGCTTCGTGCTTGCTGCCGGCGCGTGTGCCGAGCCCCCACCCGGGGCGACGGAGACGATCGATCCCGATGCGATCCGACCGTTCACGGTCGACGTACCGGGAGAGGTCCTCGCCGACCTGAACGACCGGCTGGAGCGGACTCGCCTCCCGGACCAGATCCCCGAAACGGGGTGGGCGTACGGAACGGACGGGGCGTACCTCGCCGAGTTGCTCGAGTACTGGCGAGATGACTTCGACTGGCGCGCGCATGAACGGGAGCTGAACGCCTTCGATCACTTCAAGACCGTCATCGACGGCGTGGATCTGCACTTCATCCACCAGCGGTCCCCGAATCCGGATGCGACGCCGCTGCTCCTGATCCATGGGTGGCCCGGCTCCGTCTTCGAATTCACCGGGATCATCGATCGGCTGACCGAGCCCGAGTCGGGCGGGGGCGACGCGCGTGATGCGTTTCACCTTGTAATCCCCTCGCTTCCCGGCTTCGGCTTCTCGGACGCACCCGCGGAGACCGGCTGGGGTCCCGAACGGATGGCGGACGCATTCGCGACCCTCATGGACCGTCTCGGCTACGAAACGTATGGCGTTCAGGGCGGCGACTGGGGCGGCATCATCGGTCGATCCCTCGCGGGCAACTATCCGGGCAACGTCATGGGGTTCCACACCAACTTCGTGCTGGGCGGGCCCTCACCGGGGATCGATCCCGATGCGGGCGTGACGGACGAGGAGCGTGCACTTCGTGCCGAGCGGGTCGAGGCGTTCGCGGAGGGGAGCGCGTATCAGGAGATCCAGGGCACGAAGCCTCAATCCCTCGGTGTCGGGCTCAACGACTCTCCGGCCGGTCTGGCGGCGTGGATCGTGGAGAAGTTCCACGGCTGGAGCGACAACGGCGGGCACGTCGAGGATGCGTTCACGAAGGATCAGCTGCTCGCCAACATCACCCTCTACTGGGTCACCGAGAGCATCACGTCGTCCGCCCGGATCTACTACGAGTTCCGCCACGCCCCGACCCGGCGCCCCGTGTCGTACGTGTCTGTCCCGACGGCGGGCGCCATCTTCCCGAAAGAGATCTACTTCACGCCCCGGGCGTGGGCAGAGGCGCGATACAACATCGTGCGGTGGACCGTCATGCCGAGCGGCGGCCACTTCGCCGCGCTCGAGGAGCCCGACCTTCTCGTGGACGACGTGCGTGCCTTCTTCGGAGAGCTCCGAGGGAGGCGATAAAGACGCCGGGGTGCGATCCCGTCGTCGGCGCCACACCTTTGCACCGTCCGGGCGCGGTCGGCACCCGGAACCCGTCGCCCTGTGAAGGGCTGCTGATCATTCGAGCGAGGAGTCCAGGTGTCCTCTGAAACCGGAACCGTCGGCAAGCCAAGCCTCATCGATCGTTTCCTCAACACGATCGAAGTCGTGGGCAACAAGCTGCCTGACCCAGCGGTGCTCTTCGTCATCAGCCTCTTCCTCGTCTGGGTTCTGTCGTGGATCCTGTCGGGGGTCGCGTTCGCGGAGATCGATCCCCGGTCTGGCGACCCGATCTCGGTCACGAACCTGCTGACCGGGCAGGGCATGGCGACGTTCCTCTCCGGCATGGTCCAGACCTTCACCTCGTTCCCGCCGCTCGGCGTGGTGCTCGTCGCCATGCTCGGGATCGGCGTCGCGGAACACGGTGGATACATCAACGCCGGACTCCGCCTCGTCCTCGGGGTCACGCCGAAGGCGCTCCTGACCCCGATGCTCATCCTCGTGGGTATCGTCAGTCACACGGCGACGGACGCCGGCTACGTGCTCGTGATTCCGCTCGGTGGAGTGATCTACTACGCCGCCGGCCGGCACCCGCTGGCCGGGATTGCTGCTGCATTCGCGGGCGTATCCGGGGGCTTCAGCGCGAACTTCATCCCATCCGGGATCGATCCGCTCCTCCAGGGCTTCACTCAGGGGGCGGCGCAGCTGATCGATCCGGCGATCCTCGTGAACCCCCTCTGCAACTGGTTCTTCACCTCGGCGTCGACCATCCTCGTCGTCATGCTCGGGTGGTATCTGACGGACAAGGTCGTCGAGCCTCGCCTCCAGTCGACCGCCGTCGACGGGGATCCGGACGAGATGCCGCAGATGAAGGAGATCGACGGCCGTGAGCGGATGGCCTTCTGGGTGGCCACCGGCATCATGGCGGCGGGACTCGCGCTCCTCTGGATCGCCGCGGCGCCGGAGACCTCTCCCCTGCGGGCGCCGGATGGAGACATCACCGCGTTCTCGGCGCCGCTCATGCAATCCATCGTACCTCTCATCTTCCTGCTCTTCCTGATCCCCGGGACGGTCTACGGCTACGGGGCGGGAACGTTCAAGAAGAGCAAGGACGTCATCGACGCAATGACGAGGGCGATGCAGGACATGTCCTACTACATCGTCATGGCGTTCTTCTGCGCTCTCTTCATCTCGGCGTTCGGGACGTCGAATCTCGGCGCGTTGCTGGCCGTGAAGGGAGCCAACTTCCTGAGAGAACTCGCTCTGCCGGCGGGCTTCACGATCGTCGGGATCATCGTCCTGACCGGTTTCGTGAATCTGGCTGTCGGGTCGGCCTCGGCGAAGTGGGCGCTCCTCGCGCCGATCTTCGTTCCGATGCTCATGCAGGTCGGTATCAGCCCCGAGCTGACCCAGGCGGCGTACCGGGTGGGTGACTCCACGACCAACATCATCACTCCGCTGATGCCGTACTTCCCCCTCGTCGTCGTGTACTGTCAGCGCTACGTGAAGGGGCTCGGGATCGGGACGCTGGTCTCCGTCATGTTGCCGTACTCGATCTTCTTCACCGTGATATGGACGGCGTTCCTGCTCGCCTACTGGGGACTCGGCATTCCGCTCGGGCTGCAGGCTCCGTACACCTACCCGGGCTGACCACAGGGACTCGGCGCGGACGCTCAGGGCGCGTCGGAAACCCGGCGAAAACGAAGGTGAACGACTCGTCCGGCATCGAGTTCGAAGCCGGTGACCCTCGGCCCATCACGCTGGAAGCGGAAGATGAGACCCGGCTCCAGCCGGTCGTCCGGACGCGTCTCGCCGGCCGCCAGTGTGTCACCGGAGATCTGGTAGATCGCTTCGTCGATCGCCGCTCCTGCACGCACCCGAAGGTCGTTCCCGGACATTTCGACTCGGTACACGACATCCAGCTCGGTGCTGTAGTAGGAGCCGACGTAGGCGTCCGCATCGGCAGGCCTCCGTGCAGGAACACCGGACGGTTCCCGGCCCTGCGACTCCGGTTCATCGGGTGCCGGGCCGAGCCGGTTGCCGAGCACCACGTCGGCGACGCGTCTCGTCCGCGTACCGGGGTCGCCATCGGATCGGTTGCACAGCGTGACGAGCCCGATCCCTTCCGTCGGGAACCGGAGCGTATGCGCCCGGAAGCCTACGAATGACCCGCCGTGCCCGATGGTCGGGAGGCCGCGATACGTTCCGTGGGTGAGTCCGAGCGCGTACGGGATCTCTTCGCCGGAGGCGAGCATGCCGGGCGCCTGAACGATCTGGTTGAGCCCACTGCGAAGATCGTCACGGTCCTGAGCCGTGAGCCACCTCACCATGTCTTCGACGGACGTATACACGCCTCCGTCCCCGATCATGTCGAGTGTGGTCATCGAGGTGCGGAAGCCGCCTTCGCGAAGGGGGGCGTACCCGTCGGCTCGCAGGGGGACGATGTGATCATGGTCGTCGTGGAAGTGCGAGTTGCTCATGCCGAGCGGGCCGAAGAGTACCTCGTCGGCGTACTCGCGAAAGGACATCCCTACCGCTCGAGAGATCGCTTCGGTCAGGAGGAAGTACCCCGAATTGCTGTAGAGATATTCGGAGCCAGGGTCGAAGTTGAGTTCCTCCTGCGCCGCCTGCCGGGTGATGAGCTCGGCCTCGCTGTAGAAATCGTCGCCGCGGAGGCCACGAAGGCTCATGAGCGTGAGGTAGTCCCGGAGACCGCTGGTGTGGTTGAGCGCGTGGAGCAGGGTGAGGCGGCTTCCGTAGTCGGGGATTTCCGGAACCCACGTCCGCAGCTCGTCTTCGAGGCTGAGGTGCCCGTCCATCGCCGCGATGGCTGCGACCGCGCCGGTGAACTGCTTCGACACCGAGCCGGACCGGAAGACCGACCGGGTCGTGATCGGGATATCGTGCTCGAGATTCGCGATACCGTACCCCCGACCGTACACCAGCCGCCCATCCGAGACGATCCCGAGTGCGCACCCGGGCGTCTGCGGCGTGTCGAAGTCCGCGAAGATCGCGTCCACGGCGTCGGTGTCGAAGCTCAACTGGGCGCGAGCGTCTGCCGGCATGCTGACCAAGACGCCAGCGAGGACGCTGGCAAGAACAAGCACCCACGGCGTCGCCCGGGAGCGGGACGATCGTGTCTTCATCGAATGGAGCCCCTGAGCACGCGGCCTGGCAGGGCCCCTGTCGGGCCGCTCGGGGAGTAGACGCGCTCGCCGTTCACCCACACACCCTCGATCCCCTGCGAGGGCTCGTTCGGGGATTCGGGCGTCGCGAGATCGAGGACCGAATCGGGGTCGAAGAGAACGAGATCGGCGAAGTGTCCCGCCTCGATCCTGCCACGCTCCGCGATTCCCATGTGGTCGGCGGCGAGAGACGTCATCTTCCGGACG
The DNA here is from genome assembly GCA_938030915.1 of uncultured Gemmatimonadota bacterium. Classification (GTDB taxonomy): domain Bacteria; phylum Gemmatimonadota; class Gemmatimonadetes; order Longimicrobiales; family Gaopeijiaceae; genus UBA2589. The sequence continues at coordinate 10,139 of CALHIO010000143.1, read as the reverse complement.
GCGTCCTCGAGCGGGAGGTCGCCGCGCTCGCGGACGTGTCGTCCGAGGACGCGTGTGAAGGCGCCGAAGCCGCGGGGGTGCCGTCCTGCCAGGCCGCCGTCACTCGACACGTTCGTGTGGGGCCAGGCGAGCAATATCGCGATGTCCTCGGTGATCATGCTGCGGGCGATCACGCTCTCCCGTCCGTCGATCGCTTCGACCTCTGCGATCAGTTCGAGATAGACATCGACGGGCGGACGGCCCCGTACCTCCGCGATTTCGGCGAGCGTCATGCCGACATACGACGGGTCGGGCTCGAAGGCAGCGATGAGCATGCCGTCTGGCGGAGCGAGCTCTTCCAACGCGAAACGAGCTGCCTCTGGCGTGAAGTCGCGGTCGGGAAAGAGTACGGTCATGGTGGACTGCCAGAACTCGTACGGGTAGACGTCCGCCGTGACGTCGATCCCTTCGGCCCGGGCGTCGTCGAGGATCGCGATCACCTCGGCGGCGCGGCCCCACAAGCTCTTCATGGCGAGTTTCATGTGCCCGATCTGGACCGGCATCCCGGTTTCGCGCGCGATCGTCAGGAGCTCGTCCAGCGCTTCGAAGAAGGCGCGGTCCTCGCTCCGCATGTGGCTGATGTACCGGCCTCCGGCGTCTGCCGTGATCCTTGCGAGCGTCAGGACCTCGTCTGTCTCGGAGTAGATACCAGGGTCGTATTCGAGTCCTGTCGACAGGCCGATCGCTCCAGCCGCGAGTTCCTCCTGAAGCAGCGCGACCATCGCCTCGATCTCCGCTTCGTTTGCCGGTCTGCGATAGTCTTCGCCCATCACTGCGGCACGGATGGTGTTGTGCCCCGTGTATGCCGCGACGTTGATCGCGGCGGGTGAACGCTCGAGGTCGGAGAAAAAGTCAGCCAGCGGAAGAGGGGAGCCCCCGTCCTGGCCGGCGATGATCGTCGTGATCCCCTGGCTGACCGCGGCCAACGCCTCCGGCATCTCGGTCAGACCGCGGTCGTGATGGCTGTGCGTGTCGATGAAGCCGGGCGCCAGCACCAGACCATGCGCCTCGACCACAGGCTCGTCCGGGTGGAGCTCGATGGGGCCGACATCGGCGATCCGGTCACCGAGGATTCGGACATTGACCTCTCGCCCAGGTGCGCCCGTGCCGTCGATCACGGTGGCCCCGATGATGACGAACGACTCGACTGCGTCGTCGGGCGATCCGCACCCGCCGAGCAGAAGGAGCCCCGTGAGAGCGGACGTGGCGCGCATCGGTGCCCGTTCGCTGATCATGCATCGAGGGTCAGCGCGCATCGTGCCTCTCCCTAGCGAAAGAACCGATTCCTCTGGAACTGGTGGAATGGCTGCACGCGCAGCACCGACATGTTCTGGTGTGAAAGCACGCGCATCATCGGGACCTGCTGACGCTCCGACATGATCTCGGAGGCACGGTTGCGCATGCGCTGCACCTGTTCCGGGTCGAGTTCGGACATCGAGCGGCCTCCGAGCATCGATTCGAGCACGGCGTCCTCGGACTCCGGGGTTTCCTCCAGAATGTGATCCGCCCAACCCCAGGTGATCAGGTTGTCGTCGGTCTCGGGTTCCATGAGGTACGCGATGAGGTTCCCCATCGACTGGCCCGTCGGAATCCAGAACCACCCTTCCTGCACGTCGACACGCTCCGACTCCTTCTCGACATCCACCGCCTTGAGGTAGTGTCCCTGGAAGTACGACTCGGTCCGGACATTGGTCGCATAGTAGACCTCGGCGTCGAGCGAGCCCGGGCCGGTGAACCGGTACACGGCGATGTCGTGGTCCAACAGGATCGGCACTACGGCCGCCATCGCGGGCGGCATGATGTAGCCGACCGGTCGACGGGTGGTCCGGGTCGGGATCCAGCGCAACCACACCGGCACATCCTGGAGTGAGTAGCCGAGCTCCGCGTTCTCGTCGGGCATCCAGACCGGCTCGTTGCCCCGGTTGCTCACCTCGTAGTCGAGGATGACCTCGCCCTGACCCTCGTGCCCGGCGCTGATCGCACGCATGCGCGAGGCGGTGGTCAGAGCACGGATCTCCTCGCGCCGCTCGGCGGCGACCTCGAGGATGGTGCTCAACGCGATCACGCCACCGCGGATCTGATGGTAGTAGCGCTCCTCTTCGGGGATCTCCGCGACCGTGCCGTCCTGAAGCACGCGCCGGGAGTTGCGAGGTGTTTCCAGCAGGATACCGATGGTGTTGGTGAGCCCCGTGTAGACGTGGTGCTTTCTCGGCTCGACGGAGGTCGAGCCCCAGCCCCGCTGACCGTCCTCCGTGCGAACACCGGAGTAATCGAAGGCCCGGTAGTCCTCTGCTTCCGCCGCCTCCCGGATCCGGGGGAAGATGTTGTTGTAGGGCCACGCGCGGAGTGCCGCGTCGGCGGCCGGATTCAGGGTACCCTGGTACGTGATGACGTACGGGTCGGACCCGCCGTGGTGCCCATCGACGTGGATGTCGGGCGTCCACTCCGTCATGACCTGGGTGACGTAGGCGTGGATCTCCTGCGACTCGAGCTTCACGTAGTCACGATTCATGTCGTAGCCGGCTTCGTTCGTGCGACGTCGCACCTCGCCGCCGTCGGGGTTCGTCAGCGGTGTGCCGATGACGATGACATCGTCCAGAACGTGTTGGAGATCTCCACCGATCAGTTCCTTGGCGACCAGCTGGAACGACTCCTTGGGCGATACCTCACCGCCGTGCACGGAAGGAGCTACGAATACGATCGTCTTCCCAGAGCGGATCGCATCCTGGGGGTTCACGATGGGGTCGCTCGAGATGATGATGAGGTTCATCTCGCGGCCCATGAGCGTTTCCGTCAGCGGCTGCATGCTGACCAGTTCGCTCATCGCATCGAGCTCGTACCAGAACTCCATCAGCGGCTCGAAGGGGGTCGGCCCGGAGCGGAAGTCCTGCTGCTCCTGCCACGTCTCGGGGAGCTGTTGACCCACGGCGTCGAGGGGTACCCACGCGATGAGGGTGAGGACGAGGAGGGGGAGGACGGTACGAGTACGATACGGCATGGGACGGCTCATGAGGAAACGGCTTTCACGTGTGGGACGCCAATCTGTACCGCAGCGGGGAGCCGGGCCAGTTGAGGGACGCCCGGCACCGGCGAGCGCAGAATCCGGTCGCGCGGCCGCGCAGCCGATCCCATGTTCTGGCTTCCCCGGTGGCACAGCGCCTCCGGTTCGATTCACCTCTCCGGAGATGGTCATGCTCGTCACTCGTGTCGGCCGCAGTACGCTCGCTCTTCTGTTCGTGTGCGCGTTTACCGTCCATGGCTGCGGCCCTGCACCGGATCGGGTCGGCGCGAGTGGGGACCCGACCTCGACGTCGTCGGTCCCCGAACCCGACGTGGTCCTGACGGCGGATCAGACCCATGCGCGCTGGAGCGCTGCGATCCCTCCTGTCGCGACGGTTCAATCGGGGGCCGTGGTGGAGGTGCACACGATGGAGGCGTCCGATGGGCAGTTCGACGCGGGTTCGACCGTCGCGGATGTAGAAACGCTGTCGTTCGACCCGATTCACCCCCTTACGGGCCCGGTCGCTGTCGAAGGCGCCTCTCCGGGTGACGTCCTCGCGGTCACGCTACTCGATATCGAGGTCGAGGAGTGGGGGTGGGCGGCCATCGTACCCGGCTTCGGTTTTCTCGCGGATCGCTTTACCGAGCCGTACTACATGGGCTTCGACATCGACCCGGATGCCTCGCGCATCCGGTTCAACGATCGGATTTCCGTGCCTCTCGCGCCCTTCCCGGGTGTGATGGGCGTCGCGCCTGCGACCGACTCGATGCTCGCGACGATCCCGCCCCGGGCGAATGGCGGGAACATGGACAACCGGCACATGATCGAGGGCACGACGATCTATTTTCCGGTCTTCGTGGAGGGTGCCAACTTCTCGATCGGAGATACACATGCCGCGCAGGGGGACGGCGAGGTCTCCGGCACGGCGATCGAGGCGGGCATGCGGATCCGTTATCGGATCGAGGTGGTCGATGGCGCACGGCCGATCGAGGAGCCTCAGTACGAGACCGATGACTACTACGCGGTCACGGCGTTCGCCACGACACTCGACGAGGCAGCCGTGAAGGCCACGACGTACATGATCGACTACCTGACAGCCGAGCACGGTCTCACCCCGGAAGAGGCGTACATCCTCTGCTCCATAGCCGGAGACCTGAAGATCTCGGAGGTCGTCGATGTGCCCCACATGCTCGTGAGCATGCACATGCCGAAGGACGTCCTGGGAGTGAGGTAGCAGCACCCGGACCGGACCCGGCCGGGCTCGTCGCGCAGGCCCGGTTCTCGCGGGCGAGGCACTCGTTACGGATGTGGAGTGGCATCCCGGGCCCCGGCACCCCACGTTGCGGTCACGGTCCGTTCGTTCAGGCATCCAACAGGAGTCAATTCGAATGCAGTCCAACGCCGATCCTCACGCGGAATCGCCACTGCCCGACGAATCCGAAGCCGGGTCGGATGCCGCGGACGCCACGGGGGACTTCGGACTCGATGGCGCGCGCGTCGAGCCCTCGGGTGTGTCGGAACGACTGGGTAGCCGGCTTCGGCGGCAGGCCAGGCTCTACGGGTCCGATTCGGCGAGGGCGTACCTCGCCAACCTCCTCGAGCTCGAGGTTGGGGGCGAGGACTTCTACGACCGTGCCGCTCAGGCGCTCGGTGTCTCCTCCGGTGACCTTCGGCGCCTGATCGAAGGCGTGGAGCGGTAGTCGCGAACGGGATCTATCGGCCCGGGGCGGGAGCCATGAAGACGAGCACGATGAGCCGCTCGTCACTCGTGTTGCGGACTCCGTGCGGCACGCCAGCCGGGGCGACCAGCATCGTGCCGGCGCTCATTTCGATGTCGCGCTCTTCGAGGAGGAACACGCCCTCGCCCTCGAGGACGTGGTAGACCTTGTCCTGATCCGCGTGTCCATGGAGAGCGTGCTCCTGACCGGGCTCGAAGGCATTCAGCCCGACGAGCATCCGATCCGACATGAAGATCGTGCTCTTGCCCATCTTGGCGTCATTGAAGTGGGCGAGCGATTCGGGGTGGATCAGCTCGGGGTGGTGCACGGGACACTCGGCGCAGGGGTAGGGAGACCCCACGAATGTAGCGACGGGAGTGAATGACTTTCCCCTGACGGTCGGATAGCTTCGCCCCTTCTCTACACGATTACCTCCCGAGAACAGACATGACTCGTCTCGCGCTTCGCTTCGTGACGTCCCTCGTCGTAGTCGCATTGTCCTGGCCGTCAACGATCCAGGCGCAGGCCGGCGACCACGCGGCTCACCCGCTCGAGTTGACGTATTTCGGAGCTGCAGGCTGGAAGATCACGGACGGCAACGTGGTCGTGCTCATCGATCCCTGGCCGTCGCGTCTGAAGTACGGTGGCGGCGGACATCCCGACGATGACCGGCCGGATTTCGCGCGCACCGACCTCGCGTGGTCCGACACGACGCTCATCGATTCGCTGATCACCGAGGCCGATTTCATCCTCGTGCATCACGGGCACTTCGATCATCTGGGCGATGTCCCGTACATCGCGCGCAAGACGGGCGCGAAGGTGATCGGAACCGAGACCACCGTCATGATCCTGCGCGCGTACGGGATTCCGAACGACCAGCTGTACGCCGTGGGAGGAGGGGAGGATTACCAGTTCGACGACTTCAGCGTGCGCGTCGTGCCGGGTATCCACTCCGCGCTGAACGAGAAGCACTACCACGATACGCGCCGGTACGACCGCTTCACCGAGCTCGAGGCTCCCCTGCGGATCGAGCAGTTCATCGAGGGCGGCTCACTCAGCTTCCTCGCGCGCTTCGATCGTCATGAGGTACTGACCATGGGATCGATGAACTTCATCGAGCGCGACTTCGAGGGCCTCGAACCCGACATCCTTCTCGCTGGGATCAATGGCTCTCGGCTGGGTCTCTACGATTACGACCGCCGCCTGCTGGAGGCGACGGGCTTTCCGCCGGTCGTGATCCCAACGCACTGGGACAACTTCAGGCTGCCCTACGGGTTTTCGCAGCAGCCCAATATCGAGCGGAATCTCCTGCCGTTCATCGAGACGGTCGGGGAGCTGTCTCCGGGTACGAGAGTGATCATGCCGGTGCACCTCGAGCCCTTTACGGTCCGATGAAGACACGGCTCCTGATTCCGATCCTGACGGTTGCGGCCACCCCCCTCAGCGTGACCGCGCAACTCGACTTCCGGACCACGAACCGGCTCGTCTTCGGGACGCCCGCCGACCTGACCGCATCCATCGTCTTCGCCGACGTGGATGGTGATGGCGACGCCGACGCGGTCCTGGCCAACGGTCGCCATTGGGCGCAGGTGAACGAAGTCTACGTGAACAACGGTGCAGGACAGTTCACGTGGGGCTATCCGCTCGGGCCCGAAAAGGCGACGACGTACGCGGTCCCGGCCGGCGACCTGGATGGGGATGGTGATCTCGACGTGGTCGTGGGCAACGATCGGGCCGAGAACTGGGTCTACCTGAACAACGGGTCCGGCCACTTCGAGCGGGTGTGGTCCGTGGGACCGGAAATCGAACCCACCCGATCGGCACAGCTCACCGATCTGGACGGAGACGGTCACCTCGATGTGCTCGTGACGAATCGGGGGACGCCGAACGGGTTCTACCTGAATGACGGCGACGGCCGCTTCGGCCCCAAGCGGTCGTTCGGTGACCCGGACGGTTCCACCATCGCGGTGGCGGTCGGTGACGTCGACGCCGACGGCGACGTGGACCTGGTGCTCGCCAACCGGGATGGGCAGGCCAATCAGATCCTGTTCAACGACGGGATGCTGGGATTCGACGAGGTTCGGGAGTTCGGGACCGGTTCGGACGAAACCCGGTCCGTCCTACTGGCCGATCTCAACCAGGACGGCATTCTCGATATCGTCGCGGCGAACATCGGGGAGCCGAACGCCGTCTATCTGGGCACGGGAGACGGCTGGTTCGAAGACGGGATCACGTTCGGTCAGGACGAGGGCACGTACGCGTCGACCGTCGCCGATTTCGACGGAGACGGCGATCTGGACATTCTCGTCGGGAACGTTCGCGGGCGGAACGCGGTGTACGTCAATGAAGACGGCGGACGTTCGTGGAGCGAGCGACTCGTCGGCGAGGAGGTTGAATCGACGTACGGCGTCGCCGCCGCAGATGTGAACGGAGATGGCGTTCCGGACATCGGCTTCGCGAATTCGGAGTCTCTCAACCGACTCTTCCTGAGCGTGCCCGCACGCTGAACACGACGGGGGTCAGCGTCCGTCCAGACCGCCTTCTTTTCCTCTCAGGAGTCGGGCGCAGGACGAAGGTTGATCTCGAGGTGGATCGGTCCACGGAGGCGCGTGGACGGCCCGGAAGGTGGGCGTGTCGGCGCGACTGATTCCGGCGAGGGCGCTCCCGACGTGGGAAAGAAGGAGGGAGCACGCCCAGGATCGAAGTCCAGCCTGACGGTTGACCATTCGTCGGGATCGACCAGTCCCTTGCGTACTTCGAGAACGCGTTCGGTCGCCTCGTCGCGGGAAAGCTGGAGCGCCGTTGCCAGCTCGACCGCCAGTTGCTCGACGGGCGGCCCGACCCGATTGGCCATGATCACGCCGACGACCCGCTTGCCACAGTCCAGGGTCAGGCCGTAGCGCGCGCGAAGATTGTTCGCCGTCGAGAGGGGCGCCCACCCCTTCTCCAACTGCTTGCGCCCATGCGCCAGGACTTCTTCGACGAACGCCCGGTCGGGTGTATGCATGCGGTGGCTCGGTCTCGTTCATGCTTCGCGGGGCCTACCCTGCGAAGGTGAATCTATGGTCATCTAGCGGCTCGCGTCGGTATGAACGATCCGACGTCAACCGCATCTCACTCCGTCGCCCAGCGTCGATACAGGAAGCTGTCCGTACGCCACTCGATCGGGCCCATCTCGTTCACGATGTACCACGTCACGAGAAGATTCGATCTCAGCTCCCGCCGCACACCCTCGAGGTCCAGTGGCTGATCGAGGTCGTCGGTCGGTTTGTGATAGCGCTCCACGATCCATGTGTCGAGTTCCCCCTGCGCATCACGATCCGGGTCGATCGCGCTTCTGCCCCCCTGAACCCAGATCGCCGGGATGCCCTGGCGTACAAAGGCGTACTGGTCGCTGCGGATGAAGAGATTCTCCTCCGGCGTAGGATCCGGAGCGACCGGTGTCCCGGTGATTCCGACTGCGTAGTCCACGGCCTCGGACAGATTGGAGTGTTCGTACCCGAAAGCCAGCACGTCCGTCGCGGCCGTGATCATGCCCATCACCCCATCCATGTTCTGGTTTGCGACCACACGACCAGATTCGATGGACGGAAATCGGGCGAAGTATTCGGACCCGAGCAGACCGGACTCTTCGGCCGTCACCCAGAGGAAGAGCACCGAGCGGCGGGGAGCCTCCATACGGGTGAGCGCGGATGCCAGCGTCAGCAGCGCGGCCGATCCCGAGGCGTTGTCGAGCGTACCGTTGTAGATGGAGTCGCCCTCGATCTTGGCACCGATACCGAGGTGATCGAGGTGGGCCGTGAGCACCAGCACTTCGTCCCGAAGTCGTTCGTCTGAACCGGGGAGCAGGGCGGCAACGTTCGCGCTTTCGAACGACTCATGGCTGAAGGTGGCGCGGACCCGTCCGGTCAGCCCCAGGTCGAAGGACATGGGTTCTCCGGCACGAAGACTCGCAAGGACGTCCTCGGGGCGGTGGCCCGCCTCCGTGATCCACGTCTCTGCGATCTGCTGGGTCACGGCCGCCGAAGCCTCGAGCTCTTCGGGGATCGACGTGTCCCGGGCGGCATCGTCGGGGACCGCGTAGCGAACGCGAGGGCGCGCGCCATCGCCCAAATCGTCCGGCTGGACGATCACGACGCCGGCAGCGCCACGGGCTCTCAGTTCCGCGTCCCGGGAGGCACTGCTGGAGAGCACCGTTCGCTCGAGCGAGCCAAAGTCGTCCGGAGCGCCGGAGAGGACGACGACCAGTTTGCCCACGACGTCGAGACCTTCGAAGTCGTCGTACCCGAGTCCAGGCGCGCTGATGCCGAAGCCGGCGAAGACCATGGGCGCCTGGACATCGACCCCGGCGTGGGTCGTACGCGGAGAGAGCGTGTAATCGGATCCATACACCAGCGTCCGATCGGAGACGGTGAATTCGGCGCTCGATGGCTCGACAGTCGCCCGGCGAAAGTCGATCGGTTGCAGGTACGTGCCGGACATCCCCCCAGGCTCCAGCCCCAGAACCTGGGACTCCCGGACGAGGTAGGCGGCAGCCGAGTCGTACCCCGCGGTGCCGGGACGACGGCCGGCCATCGCATCGCTCGAGAGTGCCGTCATATGACCGAGGAAGGTGTCGATCGAGAGAGAGTCGAGCCCCTGGTCTATCGAACGTGCGCGATCCGTTCTGCTGCAGGCGAGGGCGGACGCCAGGAGCAGAGTCGTGGCTGCGAGTACACGGAGTCTGGGCATGACGGATTCCAGTCTTCTGAATGAGCGAACGTCCCCCGCCCGAGGTGTTGCCTCGAACGGGGGACGTCGGAGCTTCGAGATGAAGCGGTCAGGTCACCTGACCCGAATTACCGATCCCGATCCGGCTGCTGACTCACGGGTCGCGAGCGCTGCGCCTTGACTTGCTCGTACCCCTCTTCGTCGAGATGCGTGATGGCCATCCACGCGTGCGCCATCTCATCGGCCGTACGATCACCGATTCCGACCCACTGATCCGGGTCCGGGTTGTACCGGTTGTTCTCGGTGTTGTCGTACCAGTGCGTGAGAACGATCTGGTCACCGACGTCGAGGAGAGGCGCAATGTCGTCCTCGTAGATGTGGCTGTGATGCCAGAGCGCACTCCAGTTCGACACCATGCTGACCATCTCGAGTGTTCCGTTCTTGCGGAGGATCTGAATCGAGGCGGCCACGAGACGCGTGTGACCGTGGGGCTGCCAGCTATCGATCCGGGTCGGCGTATCGAACGAGTGGAAGCCCTGGGTCATGAGCGTTCCGTGGGGAGCGATGTCGTATCCGCGACCACCGTTGAGGAAGTACAGCGTGAGGGTCTGATCGTACTTGCCCTCGTAGTCCTCGTCGTGCAGCCAGATTCCGACCTCGACCTGGTCATC
>CALHIO010000142.1 GCA_938030915.1 uncultured Gemmatimonadota bacterium | reverse complement strand
CCATCCCGTCTTCGGACGGAGTGAGGTTCCGCGCCGGCACCCACGACGGATCCCCACCGGGGATCGGGCCTCCGGAGAGGGCAGGACCGTGGCAACCCGCGCACGGTGCGGCGAGGTGTGCGCCGAAGTCGAGCGACACCTCGGCCATCGGTGGTAACGCGAGGTGGTCCGTCAGGCGCGCGAGCACATTCGCTGAGATGGGGATCTCGCCTGTCGCCAGGAGCACCTTTCCGAGCGGTCCCATCATGGGCCGCTGCGTGTCGCTTTCTACGGGTGGCTGGCTCCGGAGGTACACCACGATATCCGAGAGCTCCTGGTCGGACATGTTCCGGAAGTCGACGGACGGCATGACCGCCGGACGGCCATCCGGAAGAACGCCGTGTCGCACGCTTCGGTCCCAATCGGCGGCGGTGTACCCGGCCGTTCGACTTCCCGCTCCGGTCGTGATGTTGGGACCGAGGAGCGTCCCGATCGGGAAGGCGTCGATCATGACGCCTCCGCCGTAATTTTCTCCATGGCAGTCGGAGCAGGCGTACCGGGATTCGAGCAGGTGCCGTCCCCGCTCGATCGCCTGCGCCTCGGCCATCGCGTCTGCCTCCTCGGGCGTCAGCCCCTGCTCTTCGATCTGCTCGGGCGTCAGCGGGAAGGGGATCGGGAAGGCTACTTCGTGGGTCGCGAACGATTGGTCCATGATGCTCGCGCTGGTCACGGAGGCCCAGGCGAACAATGCGCCACCGGCAACGACGACCACCAGGAGCGCCGCTGCGGCGAACTGAAGCACCTTCTTCGTGAAGGGAGGCATGAGCGGGTGGGGTAGAAGTCGTCGACGTACCTCGACATCCTGAATGGACCGTGGGTCCGTGCGCAAGAACTCGAATTCCACGTCGAACCTGGAGCCGTTCTCGTCGCGTAGAGCGTATATTCATGCCTCGAGGCCACCGTCCACCGCAGGACGGCTGGATCCACGCTCACCGGCGGAATATGGCCCACTTCATGAGACGAAGCCGCGCCAGTTCGTACATCATCGCGCTATCGACCCCGTTCATAGCCGTTGGCTGTATGAGCACCGGGGCCGTGCAGAGCGAGACGACCGCGGGACCCTCCGAGGCGGATCTGGGCCGCCTCGAGGCCCTCTACCGCGCGCGCACCGACAGTGCGCTGCTCTCCGTTCACGAGGCGGACGTGCGGTTCATGACCGGGATGATCCACCACCACGCGCAGGCACTGGTGATGTCGAGTCTGGCCCCGCAGAACGACGCGAGTGAATCGGTCCGGACGCTGACGGGCCGGATCATCAACGCGCAGACCGACGAGATCACGGTCATGCAGCGGTGGCTTCGCGATCGAAGCCGCCCGGTCCCGGAGGTCGGTCCGTCCGGGCATGTGATGGGTGAGCACATGCACATGTCGGGCATGCTCACCCCCGACCAGCTGGGAGAACTCGCCGCCGCCCGAGGAGCTGAATACGATCGACTCTTCCTCATGTACATGATCCAGCACCACAACGGCGCAGTCGACATGGTCGATGTGCTGTTCGCTACCGATGGCGCGGCTCAGGACGACTTCGTCTTCAAGCTCGCTTCCGATATCCAGGTCGATCAGCGGTCGGAGGTCGCCCGCATGCAGCGCATGCTCGACGCGATGCCGTCCGGTGAGGGCCGATAACGCACCGTTTCACTTTCCGAGGTACACACTGTCATGAACGTTCCCGTATCTGATATGACGGCGACCTGGTCGCGCGGCCTTCGGGCCCTGGGCGCGATCGTCGGACTCGCCGTCGTCGCCAGCTGCGCAGCCCCTTCGACGACCTCGACGGGGTTGATGTCCAGCATCGCGCCGACGATGGCGATGTCGCCGCTGAGCGTGACGCCACCGAGCCCCGATCCCCGGGTTGGTCTGGACGCCGGACTCTTCGACGCGGAGGAGGCAGTCTGGAATCTGCGCGTCGTTTCCAAGAGTCCGCCGCCCGATCCCTTCGTGGGCCGCACCAACTCCGACCTCGCGTTCAAGGACAACTACGCGATCCAGGGCAACTACGACGGAGTCCAGATCTGGGACGTCACGGACCCGACCACACCGACGACCGTGATCACGTATGTCTGCCCCGCGTCGCAGAGTGACGTGTCGGTCTACGGTGACCTGCTCTTCGTGTCCGGCGAAGGCATGACGGGCCGCCTCGACTGCGGGGCCGGCGGGGTCGAGGCGTCAGTGAGTCAGGAGCGGCTGCGGGGTATCCGCATCTTCGACATCACCGACATCCGGAACCCGCGCTACATCCACAACGTGCAGACGTGCCGCGGCTCGCATACGCACACCGTGCTCGAGGATCCGAACGACCGGGACAACGTCTACATCTACGTGTCGGGCTCCGCACCGGTTCGGCCGGCCGACGAGTTGCCGGGTTGCTCGGGCCTCTTTCCCGATGAGGATCCGAACTCGGCACTCTTCCGGATCGAGGTGATCCGCGTTCCGCTTGCCGATCCGACGTCGGCCGCGATCGTGAGCTCGCCGCGCATCTTCGAGGATCTGGTTGCACCACCGACGCACGGCCTGGCGCCCGACGATCGCGCAGCCGTCGACGCTGCTGTCGCGCGAGGCGAGTTCGTCGCGGACATCATGGGCCAGACGGTCGTGCTGCCACCTCAGTTCACGGCGCCACTTCTCGACAGCATCGCCGGGGCCCGCGGAGGCACGGGTGTCACGGCGGCCGACAGCGCTGCGCTGCGCGAGTATCTGCCGACGCTGCTCGAGCGGATGATTGGCGGAGGCGACGGGCGCGAGGAGATGGGTCCGACCCAGTGCCACGACATCACCGTGTACCCGGCGATCGGACTCGCGGGGGGCGCGTGCGAGGGGTACGGGCTCCTCCTCGACATCAGCAACCCCGTCGATCCGGTACGGCTCGCGGCCGTAGCCGACTCGAACTTCTCGTACTGGCACTCCGCGACGTTCAACAACGATGGCAGCGCCATCCTCTTCACCGACGAGTGGGGCGGCGGCGGTGCACCGAAGTGTCGGGCGTCCGATCCGTACGAGTGGGGCGCCAACGCGATCTTCACCATCGAGGGTGAAGACATGGAGTTCCAGAGCTACTACAAGATGCCGGCAGCGCAGACTACGCTGGAGAACTGCGTCGCGCACAACGGCTCCCTGATCCCCGTGCCGGGTCGCACGATCATGGCGCAGTCCTGGTATCAGGGCGGGATCTCTCTGCTCGACTGGACCGACCCGACCAACCCCGTGGAGATCGCGTTCCACGATCGCGGACCTTCCAATGCGGAGCGCATGGGCTCAGGCGGGAGCTGGTCGGTCTACTGGTACAACGGGTACCTCTACAGCTCCGAGATCTCTCGCGGCCTGGACGTTTTCGAGCTCGTAGCGAGCCCGGTCATGACGCAGAACGAGATCGACGCGTCGAATACGGTCCGCTTCGATCAGCTCAACTCGCAGGGCCAGCCGGAGATCGTGTGGCCCAACACCTTCGCGCTGGCGAAGGCGTACCTCGATCAGCTCGAGCGGCATCGGGCCGTTTCGTCGGGCTGGGTCACCGAAGTCCGCGCGGCGCTGTCCGGTGCGGAGCAGGCGTCGGGTTCTGCGCGTGCGTCGTCCCTGAATGCACTCGCGTCGCAGATCGGTGATGGGGCTGATCAGTCCCGTGATCCGGCGAAGGTCCGTATGCTCGCCGACGTGGTGAGGGGGCTGGCGACGGGGGAGTAGCCATGCGGGCGTCTCGCTAATCCGTCTGGGGTCCCGAACGGCGTCAATCGTTCGGGACCCCTTTGTTGATGTGCACCAGGGGTACCCGGCAGGCCTCAGTCGCGCAGGCCGAAGGTCACCATCGAGTTACCCGATATGACCGTGACGTATTGCTCCCCGTTGACCGTGTAGGTCACCGGGGCCATCACGATCTGACCGCCCAGGCTCGCCTTCCAGAGGAGCTCTCCCGTCCGGGCGTCGAGCGCGTGGAAGTACCCCTCCCTCCCGCCGGTGAAGAGTAGATCGGAAGCGGTGGTGAGCATTCCGCTGTCGGTCACGTCGAACTGATCGAAGGCCCACACCTCTTCGCCGGTCGACGGATCCAGTGCCTTGACCGATCCGTAGCCGACGACGTCCGTCCAGTTGTTGATCGGAGACGTTCGTCCGATCCCGATCGTCGGTGCCCCCTCGACCGGTGCGAGCACCGAGAACCCTCCGCCGAGGAAATATCTCCCGGGGGTGTACTCGGATTCCTCAGGCTCGTAGATGGTCGCGTAGTCCTCCCACGCCG
>CALHIO010000141.1 GCA_938030915.1 uncultured Gemmatimonadota bacterium | reverse complement strand
GATCTCCTCGTCGACATGGTTCGCCGAGGACACCGCGTGCATGTGTTGTGTGCAGACTCGGGACGACTCGAGGAGATTCGAGCGCTCGGGGTGACGGTTGACGCAATACCGATATCCCGCGCTGGCACCCGGCCGCTTGACGAACTCCGAACGTTCACACGGATCGCGCGATCCTTGCGACGGTTCCACCCCGATCTCGTCCACACCGTCACGATCAAGCCGAACCTTTACGCGACGTTGGCCACCCGGCTGCTTACCCGGCGCGTTCCGGTGGTCTGTGCCGTCACCGGGTTCGGTTTTGTATTCGACGCCCAGACGAGCGCGGGAGCGTCCGGTGCCGTCCGGTGGCTCCTTCGCTTTGTTCTCCGCTCTGCCCGGGTTCATGTTCAGGTCGAGAACGCGGAGGCGGTTGAACGGGTAGTCGAACTTGGGCTGTCCGTCCGTGGTCGCACACATCTGATCGAAGGCGCTGGAGTTGACACGGACCGATTCCAGCCGGCCGAATCAGGGGGCAGCGATGCGGAAGCGGCGACGGTGCTCTTGCCTGCTCGAATGTTGCGCGACAAAGGTGTTGTCGAGTTCATCGAGGCAGCGCGCTCGCTCTCCGTTCGTTCGGATATCAGGTTTCTTCTGGCGGGCCGTATCGACGTCGACGGCAATCCGACGGCGATCAGCGAGGCTGATCTCGACGCGCTGCTGAGCGGCAGCGGCGCGCACTGGCTTGGCGAGGTGGACGATGTGGCTGAACTCATGCGTCAGGTCGACATCGTTGCGCTGCCGTCGTATCACGAGGGTCTCCCGAAGGCGCTGCTCGAGGCTGCGGCTTGCGGCTTGCCGCTGATCGCCACCGATATCCCTGGGTGTCGCCCGGTCGTGCATGACGGCGAGAACGGGATCCTCGTGCCTGTGCGCGACGCCACGTCGCTCGCCTCCGCCATCGAGCGCCTCGCATCGGACCCTGCGCTCCGCTCGACGTACGGCGAACAGTCACGGCAGATGGCAGTGGACCGCTTCGATCGACGCATCATCTTGGATCGCTTCGCTGAAGTCCATGACAGGGTGCTCCAGCGATGAGCGGTGACACCATGATCATCGGGGCCGGCTGGATTGGTCGGCACCTCGCTACCTCTCTTGGTGTCACAGCGATCCCTCAGCGAAAGGCCATCGATGTTGTTCCGCCGTCAGGCGGCTCACTCATCATCGCCGGAGGCCGGAGTTCGGTCGCCGTAGGTGACAACCTCTCGGAGGTCGTCGAGGAGGAGTGCTCAGCGTTGAGTGCAATTCTCGATCGAGCGAATCAGGAAGGTTGTCGAGTCGTTGTGCTTGGGAGTTCTGACGTGTGTGGGAGCGCTCAGGTCATCACTGGTTCGACTCCGGTCGATCCACTCACCCCCTACGCGCGACTGAAGGCAGCCCGGGAGCGCGTCGTCATCGACGCGATTGAAGGTGGCCTCAACGCCGTCGTCGCGCGCGTCGCGCCCGTACATGGGCCCGGCAAAGCGCAGACCGCTCGGCTCGTCCAACTGGCACGTCGGAGAGTGATCGCGGTGCCTGGCGGGGCAGGCCATTCGGTTGGTTTCATCACGCTGGCCGATCTGACTTCAGCGGTCATTGCTCTCGCCTCGAGTAATCAGCGCGGAGTCGTATCGATCGGTGCTGGTGTCACCCCTATAGGTGATCTCCTACGTGCCCTAGGTCGGGCGCAGGGCACCACGCCACGACTGATCTCCGTACCGGTGCCATTCGCCGAACACCTCGCCGCAAGTCGATCGGGGGGTGTCGCTTGGCTCGGACGGTTCGCGTTGCCTCGCCGGGTTGAAATGGAGGTCGCTCTCGAGCCGATGTCGGTCGAATCGGCCGCTGAGTATTTGACCTCGGCGTGAGATCAGTCGGTAATTGACTTCGGCCCAGGCTTTCCGATTTGCGCCATTCGCCAGGTGAGGACCATGTTCGCCGTTTGCGGTGGCACAGGCAGGTAGTCGCCGAGTGCCGCACCCGCCATCTGTAGGTCGAGGCGGGGCAGGAACCAGTCGGCGGTTGCGCACTCCACACCCCAGCGTTCGAAGAGATGCGTCAACTCGATCGGTTTCGTGGACGGGTCACGAGAGAGCGATTCGAAGTGGAACAGGTCGGCTTCAGGGGTCCACACGATTCGGTAGTCAGCACGCTGCAACTTGTAGGCGAGGTCGACGTCGTTGAAGGCGCCAGGGAACATTTCCGATAATCCGCCGACCTCGTCGAATACCTCACGTCGAAGCGCCGCACAGGCGAGGGTCAAGCCGGATCGTTCGGAGGCCAGGGTGAGCAGACCGAAAGGCCCGGTGTCGTCAGTGGCACAGCCCGCTGCGACGTGATGCGGACCGAACTTGTTGTAGTGGCCAGCGCTCTGAACGCGACCGTCGGCGAGCAGGAGTCGCGGCCCAACCATGCCGACATCGGTTTCCTCAAGATGAGCGACGAGGGTTTCCAGCCATCCGGGTGACGCGATCATCGTGTCGTCGTTGAGCGGAACGATGATGCGTCCGCTTGAGCGAGCGACTCCGAGGTTGATCTTCTCGGAGAAGTTGAACGGTCGATCGAAAGGAACCTCAACCAACCGATCGCCCGCGAGCGCTCTCAACTTGGCGAGTAGCGCTTCGTCGATCATGTCGTGAACCACAACGATCTCGACATCGGGATAGGTCGAACGAGCGATGATCGAGGCGACACAGTTCTCAACGAGCGTCAGCGATTGTCCCCACACCCGGCCCCTCGCCCCATTCGTTGGGATGATCAGGGACACTCGTGGAGTCGCTTGCGGAGTCCGCCGCACTCGGAGATACCGCTGCTCGGTTAGGGCGACCTCGGCGTTGATCCCCACGCGCTCAAGATGCTCCTCAACGGCACGACGACCGGCCTCAAGCGCGTACGGCTTGGCATCGGCGTCAGCGGCAGTGGAGCCAACTGACATCCGCCAGTGGTAGAGGACTCGTGGAATGTGCGCGATGGCCCGTGCGTGCTCGGATACGCGCAGGACAAGGTCGTAATCCTGCGCGCCGTCGAAACCGGACCGGAGCCCTCCGAGCTCGTTTACCAATGAGCGCCTCATGACGGAGAGGTGAGAGCAGTAATTCTGAGCGCGCAGCCGCTCCGGCGACCACGCCGGCTTCGAGAACCGTTGCGACAGATTGCCGTCGTCGTCGATCTTGTCCTCATCGGAATAGATGAAGTCGATCTGCTCGTCGCGGCTGAGAACCTCATCGACAACGGTGAGCGCCTCGGCAGTCAGCAGGTCGTCATGGTCGAGGAAGGCGAGGAACTCACCGGTTGCCGCGGACAGCGCATCGTTGGTGGCGGCGACGATCCCGCCGTTCGTCTCCCGGCGAATCAGAGTCACTCGTTCGTCGAGCGCGAGATCGTCGAGCATGGTTCGAACCGCCCCCTCGCTCGAAGCGTCGTCGCAGATCACCCATTCCCAATCTGTGTGACTCTGAGCGAACACCGAGTCGGCGCAGGCTCGCAGACCGGAAACCGTCGGGTCGTGAACCGGAGTGATGACGCTGAAGCGGGGCACATCCACCTCAGAGGTCATCGGAGGAGCGGCCGAGCAGGCGTCGAAGGGGACCGCTTGGCCGGACGAAGAACCGACCGATCCTCCACGTGGTCGACGACTGCATCTCCTCGACCTGCGACCGGTAGAGGTCGCGCTCCTTCTTCAGGTGGTCGTCATTCGCGACTCCCGACATCTCGAGGCCAGCGAGGAAGTCGCGCTGACGCCCCTCAAGTTGGGCGCGCAGACCTGCGAGCGAGGCCTCAGCTCCGGCGAGCTCGTCGCGCAGACGCCAGATCTCGAGCCGCAACTCCTCCTGCGACATGGAGTCGGTGTCACGCAGCACATGCGAGCGCTCGCCACGGTTCCAGACCTGAGGTTCGACCGGTTCAATCATGAGAGACCCCCGCCGGGAGGCTAGCGAGGTCGGCGTCTCGCGACGCTCAGACCTCTTCGGGCAGGCGCTTGCCCATCCGCGCGAAGACTGTCCAGCCGAGTACGAGGCTGAGCGCGGTGCAACCGATCAGCACAAGGATCTTTCCGAGCCCCGGAAGGTGGTTGTCGTAGAAGCAGTCGCGGTAGGCCGACACGAAGTGGACCATCGGATTGAGTCGGAGCAGCCATTGACCCCACTCCGGAACGCGGTCCTGCACGATCTCGGGCCCATAGATGATGGGAGTGAGGAAGAACCACACCTGCATCACGATCGACCAGAGGTAGCCGAGGTCCTTGAAATAGACCGACAGGGTGCTCAACGCCAACGCGAAACCCGAGGCGAAAATCGCGAGGAGAATCGTCAGGCCGAGAGCGACTGGGATGTACGGAAGCAGGGCACTGCCGGCGAAGAGCAGGACCACGATGAGGAGACCCAGCTCAATGAGGAACTGCACCACCGCATGACCGACATTGGAGAACACCAGGACCTCGCGGGGAAACGACACCCGTCGGACCAGTCCGGCGTTCGACGACATCGCCCCCATACCGAGGGTGTTCACCAGTGAGAAGAAGTTCCAGGGCAGCAGACCGACGAGCATGTAAAAAGCGAACCCGGTGAGACCCGAGGGGTCCCCCTCGGGTGCCTTGGCGTTGAAGAGCACCCCGAAGACGAACCAGTAGATCGCCACGTTCGCCAGCGGGTTCAGCATCGACCACGTCCACCCGAGGAACGACCTTCGATACTTGGTGCGCAATTCTCGGAGCGTCAGGTTCCAGAGCAGCTCACGCGAAGCGACAACATCTGACACGACGCTCATGGGAACGGGAGCCTAACCAGCGCCCCGACTCCGCCGGTGGCGGGGTCGGAGGGTGCCGACCGGCCTACGCTTGCGATATCCGGCGGCCTGAGGGCCATGGCCGGTGCCGAGGAAGAGACCTATGTCCGCACCCGCAGTCGCCGTCCACGATCTCTGGAAGAGCTTCCGGCTCTATCACGAGCGAAACCAGTTCTTGAAGGCCGCGATTCTCCGTGGTCGCCGTGCCCGCTACGAGGAGTTTTGGGCGTTGAAGGACGTCTCGTTCGAAGTTCCGGTTGGCACCACCTTCGGTGTCATCGGGTCGAACGGGTCGGGTAAGTCGACGCTCCTGAAGTGCTTGGCGGGCATCCTCGTGCCCGAGCGGGGCTCCGTTGAGATCTCTGGTCGGATCTCCGCACTCCTTGAGCTCGGCGCTG